>NZ_JADKSE010000001.1:1727358-1902771 GCF_015350835.1 Frigoribacterium sp. VKM Ac-2530 | reverse complement strand
CGAACCCGGAAGCTAAGACTCTCAGCGCCGATGGTACTGCAAGGGGGACCTTGTGGGAGAGTAGGACACCGCCGGACGCCTTTTGAGAGAAGAGCCCCTCCACTGGAGGGGCTCTTCTTGTTTAACCCCGAGACAACAGGAACAGGTCGCCGAGAGCGAGGCCCCGAGAAGCGGGGCTCGCCGGTAGGATCGTGAGCGATGTCTGCTCCCTTCTCCACCGCCTCCGGCGCCGATGTGCGCGTGCGGTTCTGCCCCTCTCCCACCGGGACTCCCCACGTGGGTCTCATCCGTACTGCCCTGTTCAACTGGGCGTACGCGAGGCACCACGGCGGCAAGCTCGTGTTCCGCATCGAGGACACCGACGCCAGCCGCGACAGCGAGGAGAGCTACGAGCAGATCCTCGACGGCCTGCGCTGGCTCAGGCTCGACTGGGACGAGGGCGTCGACGTCGGCGGGCCCCACGCTCCTTACCGGCAGTCGCTGCGTCACGACATCTACCGCGACATCATCGACCGGCTCCTCGAGCGCGGCCTGCTCTACGAGAGCTACGCGACGGGTGAGGAGATCGAGGCGCGGAACATCGCTGCCGGTCGCGACCCGAAGCAGGGCTACGACAACTTCGAGCGCGACCTCACGGACGAGCAGCGCGCCTCCTACAAGGAGGAGGGGCGTCAGCCGGCGCTCCGTCTGCGAGTCCCCGACCGCGACCTCAGCTTCGACGACCTGGTGCGCGGTGAGATCACCTTCCCCGCCGGCTCGTTCTCCGACTTCGTGGTGGTCCGACCGAACGGCGTCCCGCTGTACACGTTCGTCAATCCCGTCGACGACGCGCTGATGGGCATCACCCACGTGCTGCGCGGGGAGGACCTCCTCTCGTCGACGCCTCGCCAGATCGCCCTGTACGAGGCGCTGGTCGAGCTGGGCGTGACCGAGTTCGTGCCGCGCTTCGGCCACCTGCCCTACGTGATGGGCGAGGGCAACAAGAAGCTGTCGAAGCGCGACCCTGCCTCGAACCTGTTCCACCACCGCGATCGCGGCTTCATCCCCGAGGGCCTGGTCAACTACCTGTCCCTGCTCGGCTGGTCGCTGTCACACGACCGTGACGTGTTCAGCCTCGACGAGATGGTCGCGGCCTTCGACGTGACCGACGTCAACCCCAACCCGGCTCGCTTCGACCTCAAGAAGGCGGAGTCGATCAACGGCGATCACATCCGCCTCCTCGAGGTCGGCGACTTCACGCAGCGCCTGCTGCCCTACCTCGACGGCGTCGTCAGCGATCCGCCCACCGAGGCCGAGGCCGCCGTGCTCGCCCAGGCCGCGCCGCTCGTCCAGGAGCGCATGACGCTGCTCGGCGAGGCGAATGGGATGCTGTCGTTCCTCTTCACGGCCGACGACGAGCTCGAGTACGACGACGACGCGACGGCCTCGCTGCCGGAGTCGTCCCCAGACGTGCTGCGCGCCTCCTCGGCTGCCCTCGACGGGGTGCAGGAGTGGACGCACGCTGCGATCCAGGACGCGCTCAAGGCGGCGCTCGTCGACGAGCTCGGCCTCAAGCCGCGCGTCGCCTACGGCCCGCTGCGCGTCGCGCTCTCGGGGCGACGGGTGAGCCCGCCGCTGTTCGAGTCGATGGAGATCCTGGGTCGGGAGTCGACGCAGGCGCGCATCCGGCGCCTCCTCGAGCGATCATGACCGATCAGGGTGCCGGCGAGGCCACGGCCGACCCGCGCTGGGACGTCGTCGTCGTCGGGGGAGGGCCGGCGGGGCTCAGCGCCGCGCTGAACCTGGTCCGCGCCCGGCGCCGCGTCCTGCTCGTCGACAGCAACCGCCCGCGCAACTCGGCGACGCTGCTGTCGCACGGGTACCTCACCCGCGACGGCATCTCGCCGCTCGAGCTGCGCAAGCTCGGCCGCGAGGAGTTCCTCGCCTACGAGGAGGGCGAGCACTGGCAGACGATGGCCACGAGCATCAGCCGTGGTGACGACGGGTTCGTCGTCGACTGCGAGTTCCGCGGGCAGCAGCGTCGTGCCCTGGCCGATGTAGTGCTGGTCGCCACCGGGCTGCAGGAGACGCTGCCGGCGATCGACGGCCTGCGAGCCTTCTACGGCACCTTCGTCCACAGCTGCATCGAGTGCGACGGCTACGGCAAGCGCGACCAGGCACTCGCCGTGATCGGCGAGCACCCCGACCTGGCCGAACGCGCCCTGCTGCTGTCGCAGTGGAGCGACGACCTGGTCGTCTTCACGCACGGCTCCGGCGACGCGGTGACCGAGTCCGAGGAGGCGCAGCTCGCCTCCCGCGGGATCCGCGTCGACCGCCGCCCGATCGCGTCGCTGCAGGGCGGCCGCGAGGGGCTCACGGGGGTCGAGCTCGAGGGCGGCGAGGTCGTGCCGCGCGAGGGCGGCTTCGTCCGGCCTGCCTGGGCCGGCAAGCTCGAGTACGTCGCCCCGCTCGGTGCCGACCTCGACGCCGACGGACTGCTCGTCGTCGACGACCACGGCCGCACCTCGGTGCCGGGGCTCTACGCCGCAGGTGAGTCCACGGCGCCCGGGCCGCAGCAGCTGATCGTCGCGGCCGGGTCGGGGGCCCGAGTCGCCGCGGTGATCAACCGTGACCTGATCGGTGGCCTCGACGAGCTCGGAGATCGTGTACAGTAGACGCTGGCTCATCTGATGGGCCGCAGTGGTATCGACCTGACGGTCGACATCATTGGGGTATGGTGTAATTGGCAACACGACTGATTCTGGTTCAGTTGTTCTTGGTTCGAGTCCAGGTACCCCAGCAAATTCATCCCTCGTGTCCTTGTCGGACCGGGGGATTTGCTGTTCGTGCTCGTCTGGCCGCCTGCCGGCGGCTGCCGGGCTGCGCCCGGCGGCCTTCGGCCGCGGGGGCGGCGGCGCTTCGCGCGCCTCCTCGGGTACGGGGGCGGGGGCGGCGGCGCTTCGCGCGCCTCCTCGGGTACGGGGGCGGGGGCGGCGGCGCTTCGCGCGCCTCCTTCGGCTGGGGGCGAAAGCGAGACAGATGCTTGCTCGGGGTGGGCGCGGGGCCCGGCGGCGTGGACGCGAAGGGTTCGATCACTCTCAAATTTGAGAGTGATCGTGTGCGGAAGCTCCCACAGGAGGAGCGCACCGGGTTTCGTACACTGCACCGGGACGAGACGCGGTGCGGTGTACGGAATGCGGTGCAGTGCTCCAGGCGGCGACAGGGTGGGGGCGGGGGCGGCGGCGCTGCGCGCGCCGGGGCGGGGCGGGGATGCACGAAGGCCCCTGCCGGGTGGCAGGGGCCTTCGGGGCGCAGCGGCCGAGGTGCGCAGGCGCCTACTGCGGGATGGTGGCCCCGAAGCGGGCCGGGAGCGTGCCGCGGTGCGTGCTGCGCAGCTCGTCGAGCGAGACCGTGAAGACGTCCTGGATCTCGAGCGACTGCGACGACGCGTCCGTGACGCCGATGCGGGCGACGGGGTAGCCCCGGCCCTCGCAGAGGCCACGGAACTTGACGTCGTCCTCACGCGGCACCGACACGACCACACGACCGGTCGACTCCGTGAAGAGCGTCGCCGCCACGTCGAGGCCGTCGCGCTCGAGCAGCTCGCCCAGGTAGACGCGGGCGCCGACGCCGAAGCGCAGCACCGCCTCGGCCAGGGCCTGCGCCAGGCCGCCGTCGCTGAGGTCGTGCGCCGCCGCGATGAGCGACTGGTCGGCACCCGCGGCGAGCAGCCCCGCGAGCTGCTTCTCGCCGGCCAGGTCGACGGCAGGCGGGCGTCCGCCGAGGTGGTCGTGCACGGTGCCGGCCCAGGCCGAGCCGTCGAGCTCGAGGGAGGAGGTGCCGAGCAGGTAGATGTTGTCGCCGTCGTCCTGCCAGCCGGAGGGCACGCGCTTCGCGACGTCCTGGATCACGCCGAGGACGCCTACCACGGGGGTCGGGAAGATCGGCTTCGTGCCGGTCTGGTTGTAGAACGACACGTTGCCGCCCGTGACGGGGATCTCGAGCTCGAGGCACGCGTCGGACAGCCCCTCGACGGCCTGCGAGAACTGCCACATGACCTCCGGGTCCTCCGGGCTGCCGAAGTTCAGGCAGTCGGTCACCGCGGCCGGCACGGCACCCGTGACGGCGACGTTGCGGTAGGCCTCGGCGAGGGCCAGGCGGGCGCCCTGCTTCGGGTCGAGCTGGCACCAGCGGCCGTTGGCGTCGGTCGCGATGGCGAAGCCGAGCCCCGACTCCTCGTCGACGCGGACCATGCCGCCGTCGTCGGGGAAGCTCAGGGCCGTGTTGCCGAGCACGTACGTGTCGTACTGGTTCGTCACCCAGCTCTTGTCGGCCAGGTTGGGGGAGCCGAGCAGCTGCAGGAACTGGGCCCGCACCTCCTCGGGCTCGGTCGGACGCGGCAGCGTCGCGGCCGTGTCGGCCTGCAGCTCGTCGATCCAGGAGGGGTAGGCGACGGGGCGCTCGTAGACCGGGCCGTCGACCGCGACGGTGCGCGGGTCGACGTTGACGATCTCTTCTCCGTGCCAGTTGATGATGAGCCGGCCGGTGTCGGTGACCTCGCCGAGCACGCTCGTCTCGACGTCCCACTTCGCGGTGACCGAGAGGAACGCGTCGAGCTTGTCGGGGCTGACGACCGCCATCATCCGCTCCTGGCTCTCGCTCATCAGGATCTCTTCGGCGGTCAGCGAGGGGTCGCGGAGCAGCACGTCGTCGAGCTCGATGAACATGCCGCCGTCGCCGTTCGAGGCCAGCTCGGAGGTGGCGCAGCTGATGCCGGCCGCTCCCAGGTCCTGGATGCCCTCGACGAGCTCGCCGCGGAACAGCTCGAGGCAGCACTCGATCAGCACCTTCTCGGCGAACGGGTCGCCGACCTGCACCGAGGGACGCTTCGTGGGGCCGCCCGACGAGAACGTGTCGGAGGCGAGGATGGAGGCGCCGCCGATGCCGTCGCCGCCGGTCCGCGCCCCGAAGAGCACGACCTTGTTGCCCACGCCCTTGGCGTTGGCGAGGTGCAGGTCCTCGTGGCGGAGGACGCCGACGGCGAGGGCGTTGACCAGCGGGTTGCCCTGGTAGACGGCGTCGAAGTAGGTCTCGCCGCCGATGTTCGGCAGGCCGAGGCAGTTCGCGTAGAAGCTGATGCCCTGCACGACGCCGTCGACGACGCGCTGCGTGTCGGGGGCGTCGATGGCGCCGAAGCGCAGCTGGTCCATCACCGCGACCGGACGGGCGCCCATCGAGATGATGTCCCGGACGATGCCGCCGACGCCGGTCGCGGCGCCCTGGAACGGCTCGATGTAGCTGGGGTGGTTGTGGGACTCGACCTTGAAGGTCACCGCCCAGCCGCCTCCCACGTCGACGACGCCGGCGTTCTCGCCCATGCCGACCATCAGGTCCTTCGTCATCGCCGGCGAGACCTTCTGGCCGAACTGGCGGAGGTAGATCTTGCTCGACTTGTAGGAGCAGTGCTCGCTCCACATCACCGAGTACATCGCCAGCTCGCCGCTCGTGGGGCGGCGGCCGAGGATCTCGCGGATCTGCGCGTACTCGTCGGCCTTGAGGCCGAGCGCCTCGAAGGGCTGGTGCTTGTCGGGCGTCGCGGCCGCGTCGGCGGTCGTGTCGGGCTTCGGGCCCTCGGGGCGGACGTCGATCAGCTCGGCGCGGTCGTTCTCGGTGCTCACTTGGACAGGGCCCTCTCGATGACGGACGTGAAGAACGTGAGGCCGTCGACGCCGCTCGACATCGCGTCGGGCATGTCGGGGCCGAAGCCGGGCTCGGTGGCGTGCTCGGGGTGGGGCATCAGGCCGACGACGTTGCCGCGGGCGTTCGAGACGCCGGCGATGTCGTCCATCGAGCCGTTGGGGTTGACGCCGACGTAGCGGAAGGCGACCTGGCCCTCGCCCTCGATCCGCGCGATCGTCTCGTCGTCCGCGACGAACCGGCCGTCGGCGTTCTTGAGGGGGATCGTGATCTCCTGCCCCTCGGCGAAGCCGTTCGTCCAGTCGGTCGACGCGTTCTCGACGCGGAGCACCTGGTCGCGGCGGATGAACTGCTGGTGCGCGTTGCGGGTGTGCGCACCGGGGATGAGCCGCGCCTCCGCCAGCATCTGGAAGCCGTTGCAGATGCCGAGCACGGGCATGCCCGCGTTCGCCGCGTCGACGACCTCGGTCATGATCGGCGACAAGGAGGCGATGGCACCGGCGCGCAGGTAGTCGCCGTAGCTGAACCCGCCGGGCAGGATGATCGCCTCGACGCCCTGCAGGTCGTGGTCGCCGTGCCACAGGGCGACGGGCTCGCCGCCTGCCAGGCGGACCGCGCGCTGGGCGTCGCGGTCGTCGAGCGAGCCGGGGAAGGTGACGACGCCGACGCGCATCAGACGGCGGGCGCGGCGTCGAGCACGGTGATGCTCACCACGTCTTCGATGACGGAGTTCGAGAGCACGTCGTCGGCGAGGGTGCGCACGTCGGCGAGGACCGCCTCCGTCACCTCGCCCTCGACGGTCAGCTCGAAGCGCTTGCCGATGCGGACGTCGGTGAACTGCTGGCGGCCGAGACGGGAGAGGGCGCCGACGACGGCCTTGCCCTGGGGATCGAGCAGTTCAGCCTTGGGCATGACCTCGACGACGATTGTGGGCACGTTTCAACTCCTGCGGGCTGGCAGCGGGTGGACGCAGCGAGTCTACCGGGACGGTGCCGCCCGGCCGGGGCCCGGACGTCGTCCTCCCGCCGGGCCGCCTGCTGGTCCGGCCGGGCGCCAGCAGCGGTCGGCGGTGATCAGCAGATCCCGAGGCGGCTCCCAGCGTCGTCATCGGATCGGGACGCACCATTGATCTCAGCAGCGGGAACAGGGCCTTGTGATCGGGCCTCCTGCTGCATCCGGTCGAGGGTTCCTGATCCGCCCGACGCCGTAGGACGCCCGGCCGATCCCCCCGTCGGCCGGGCGTCACCCTTCTCCTGCGGCCCTCCGTCGGCGAATCAGCGGGCGTCGGTCCGGGGGCGCGTGCGGCCGAGCAGCCAGAGCGCCGCCGGCAGCGCCACGGCGCCGGCGATCGCGTTCCGCAGGTCGAGGCCGTCGAGCATCACCGCGAACGGCGGCGCGATCACGAGCACCGCGGACAGCGCGACGACGAGCGTGCTCGGGCGTCGCCGGCCCGGCGGCACGGGCCGCGGTGCTCCCTCGAGGCGGCCCACGACGAGCGACAGCGCGCACGCGAGGCCGAGCACGAGCAGCACGACGGGGATCCGCGTCCACCACCAGGTCGCCGACGCCGGCTCGGGCAGCGGCCCGCCCGCCGCGAGGACGAGGCCGGTGACGGCGATCAGCAGCGGCAGGTGCCAGAGGTAGATCGTCATGCCGCGGCTGCCGACCGCGAACACGACGGCCCGCGCGGCACGCGTCCGCATCAGCCGTGCCAGCGCGGGGTGCAGCAGCGTCAGCAGGCAGATCTGCCCGAGGCCGAGCACCATGAGAGGCACCGCCGGCGGGTTGAGGTTCGTCAGCATGTCGTCGGACCACGGGCCCACCGTCGTCAGCGCCGGCAGCGACGCGGCGCAGGCGAGCGCGATGCCCGCCAGCAGGAGGCGCGGGGCGCGCCCGAACCACCCGCTCGCGTACGCGAACCCCAGCTGCTGCACGAACAGCCAGACGAACACGAGGTTGAGCAGGCCGACGTCGGTCACGAGCGTCGTGTACCGGACCGAGTCGACGAGCAGGGCCGCCGTCGCGAGTCCGACGAAGGTCGCCGCGGGTCGCGTGGCGTGCAGCCGGGCCATCACGGGCACGGCCACCTGCGTGATGCCGTAGGCGGTGAGGAACCAGAGCGGGGTGCCGATGCCGGTGACGGCCGTGTCGAGCAGGGCAGGGTCGACCCCGAGCAGCGTGGCGACCGCCAGGGCGACGGCGAGCACCACGAAGAGCGCGGCGGCGGGACGGGCGAGGCGCAGGAGGCGGCCGCGCACGAAGTCCGCTCCGTCGCCTCCTCGTCGCTGTGTGCTCGCCCAGGCGGTCGCGCTCGCGAAGCCGCCGACGACGAAGAAGAGCGGCATGATCTGGCCGACCCAGGTCGAGAACGCGAACCACGGCTGCTGCTGCAGGGGCTGCGACGCGACGACCGCGCCGTCGGGGTCGCGGCCGACGCCGACCATGAGCACGTGGATGACGACCACGAGCAGCACGCAGACGACGCGGGCGAGGTCGACGACGAGGTCGCGGCCGGCGAGGGCGTCGGCGGGCGGAGCCGGGGAGGCGCCCGCCGGGTCGGTGCCGCTCGGTGCGGCACCCGAGGTGCGGCCCTGGCCCTGCGGGTGACGCTCCGTCGACGTGCTCATCTCCGCACCGTAGCGACGACCGGGGCCGGGTGGGGAGACCGGTCGGTGAATTCCTCCTCGCGGAGGACCCCGGGCGTACGGCACCGTCGAGGCGCTCGGTGCCCGGAAAGGGGCGTTCTGGACGGGGGCCCGCGGTCAGGTCGTCCCATCTCGGTCAGGACGCGCCGGGGCCGCGGCCGGGGCCGGGGGCGGGCCGGAGCCGGGGCAGGGGTCGGGCCCGGCCCCGGCGAGGAGCTACGCCGCGGGCGTCGGTCAGCGGACGACGGCCCCCACGAACTCGATCTCGACCCGGGCGCCCTTCGGCAGGGCCCCCACCTGGTAGGCGGCACGAGCCGGCAGCACGCCCCCGCCCGCGGAGAAGACCTCGGCGTAGACCTCGTTCACGACGGCGAAGTCGGCGATGTCGGCGAGCAGCACCGTCGTCTTGACGACGTGGGCGATGCCCGAGCCCGCCGCCTCGAGGACCGCCGCGCCGTTGCGGAGCGACTGGGCCGCCTCCTCGCGCACCCCCGGCCCCGCGAACTCGCCCGTCGCCGGGTCGATCGGCAGCTGGCCCGAGACGAAGACGAGGTCGCCGACGACGACGGCCTGCGAGTAGGCGCCCACGGCGACGGGCGCGGCGTCGGTGTGCACGGCGTGGACGGAGGCGCCGGTGCGGGCGGGGTGGTCGGTACGGGTGTCGTCTGCGGTGGTCATGCGCGTCCTCCCAGGACGGTCAGGGCCGCGTCGAGCGCGGCCGGGGTGGTGGTGGCGTGCACGCTGAGGCGCACGCGGTCGTCGCCGTGCACGGTCGCCGTGACCCCGACGGCGTCGAGCCGGGCGCCGACGGCCGCGGCGTCGCCGGCAGGCACGCCGGCGACGACGATGCCGGCCCGGCGCCCCCGCTCGACGGGCGAGAGCACGGGCACCCCGGCGGCGTCGAGGCGCTCGACCAGGTCGCCCGCCGTGTCGGCGACCCGGGACGCGACGACGTCGACGCCGACCTGCTCGAGCTGCTCGAGGGCCGTGGCGAGGGCGCCCGAGGCGAACGGCGAGCCGTTCGTGACCGAGAAGCGTTGGGCCCCGGAGAGGGCGGCGTGCGGCACGCCGTCGTAGCGCGACGGCCCCTCGACGCCGGTCCAGCCGCCGAGCACCGGCCGGAGGCGGTCGAGCGCCCGGGGGGAGAGGGCGACGAAGCCCGTGCCCCAGCCCGCCCGCAGCCACTTCTGGCCGCCGACGACCAGGGCGTCGGCGAGCGACCAGTCGGCGTCGAGCACGCCGAACCCCTGGATGCCGTCGACCACGAGGAGGCGGTCGCCGGCTGCCTCCCGGAGGCCCGCGAGGTCGGCGACGGCGCCGGTGCGGAAGTCGACCGCGCTCACCGCGACGGCGACCGTGTACGGGCCGACGGCGTCGGCCACGCGCTCGGGCGTCACGGGCGCGAGCGGCTGCCCCGGCACCGGGGGCAGGTGACGCACCGTGGTGAGGCCCGCCTCCTCGGAGCGCCACCAGGCGTAGAGGTTCGACGGGAACTCGGCCTGGCTCACGACGACCTCGCCGCGCGGCAGGCCGAACGCGACCTGCATCAGCCCGAGGGAGGTGCTGCCCGCGAGGGCGACGCCGGCCCGGTCGACACCGGTGAGGCGCGAGACCGCGGCGAGGGCACGTTCGTCCTCGGCGTGCAGGCCCGACGACGGGACCCCGGCGCTCGCCGCGGCCGCGAGCCGACCGATCGTCTCGACGACGTCGCGGGAGGGCGGTCCGTAGCTGCCGAAGTTCAGGTAGCCGACCGGCTCCGCGAACGACGACAGGTAGGTGTCGAGGGCACTCGGCGTCCCGGGGTGGTCCGAGGTCACTGCAGCACCCGCTGGAGGAACTGCCGCGTGCGCGCCTCGCGCGGGGCGCCGAGCACCTGCTCGACCGGGCCCTGCTCGACGATGCCGCCGTCGGCCATGAAGACGACGCGGTCGGCGACCTCGCGGGCGAACTGGATCTCGTGCGTGACGACGAGCATGGTCATGCCGTCGCGGGCCAGGTCGCCCATCACCTTGAGCACCTCGCCGACGAGCTCGGGGTCGAGCGCCGACGTCGGCTCGTCGAAGAGCAGGAACAGGGGCTTCATGGCGACGGCCCGCGCGATCGCGACCCGCTGCCGCTGCCCGCCCGAGAGCTGGCCGGGGTAGGCGTCGACCTTGTCGCCGAGGCCCACCCGCTCGAGGATCGCGACGGCCTCGGCCCGCGCCTCCTTCGCGGATCGACGCTGCACGCGCACCGGGCCCTCGAGCACGTTGCCGAGCACCGTCAGGTGCGGGAACAGGTTGAAGTGCTGGAACACCATCGCGGTGCGCGCCCGCTGCGCGGACAGCCTGCGCTCGCTCAGCTCGTGCAGCACGCCGTCGCGCAGCTCGAAGCCCATCGGCTCGCCGCCGACCCAGACCTCGCCGGCGTCGGGCTCCTCGAGGCGGTTCAGAGTGCGGAGGAACGTCGATTTTCCTGCGCCGGACGGGCCGATGATGCAGACGACCTCGCCGCTGCGCACCGTCATCGAGACGTCGCGCAGCACCTCGTGGCTGCCGTACGACTTGCCGATGCCGAGGGCCTCGAGGACGGGGGCGGCGTCGGCGGCGGGCGCCGCGCCTCCGGCGGTCGGGGTGGGCGTCGCGGTCACGGGGTGCTCCTCACGAGGGGGGCGCGGCCGAGGTCGGCGGCGACCTTGCGGCGCAGCGCGCGGGCGTTCGGCGGGCCGCCGGGGCGGCGGTCCTGCCGGTCGAAGCTGCGCTCGAGGTAGAACTGGCCGACGCTCGCGACGCTGACGATGACCATGTACCAGATCGCCGCCGCGATCAGCGTCTCCATCACCTGGAGGTTGAACGACGAGATGTTGTTCGCGGCCTTGATCAGCTCGAGGTAGCCGATGACCGACGCCATCGCCGTGCCCTTGAGCATGTTGATGAAGTCGTTGCCGGTCGGGGGGATGATGATGCGCATCGCCTGGGGCAGCACGATGCGGGCCATGCGCTGCATCGGGGTCTGCCCGATCGACTGCGCCGCCTCGATCTGGCCGCGGTCGACGCTCTTCAGCCCCGCCCGCACGATCTCGGCCATGTAGGCGCTCTCGTTGAGGGCCAGCCCGAGGAACGCGGCGACGAAGGTCGTCATGACGTCGTTCGTGCTGACGTCGAGGAACACCACGTCGGTGAACGGCACCCCGACGGTGAGCCGCGGGAAGATCAGCGCCAGGTTGTACCAGAGCAGGATCTGCAGCAGCACGGGCAGGCCGCGGAACAGCCAGGTGTAGCCGGCCGCGAAGGCCTGCGCCACGGGGTTCTTCGAGATGCGCATCAGGGCGATCACGACGCCGATCACGACGGCGCTGACCTGCGCGACGACCGCGAGCACGAGGGTGCCGACGAGGCCCTGCAGGATGATCGGCGAGATCAGGTAGTACGGGATGTCGCCGTACGCGATGTCGCCCTGCGACGCCCCGTAGGCGAGCGCGACGAGCACCACGACGATGACCGCGGCGCTGACCCAGCGGCCCCAGTGCTTCAGGCGCACCTGCGGCAGCAGCTCACGCCCCGCCGAGGAGGTGCGGGCCGGGTCGACCGTGTCGGCCCCGGCCCGCGATCCGGGCTCCGTCACGGCTACTTGCCCCCGTTGACGGTCGCCTCGGTGACGCTGCCGGAGGTGATGCCCCAGGCGTCGAGGACCTCGCCGTAGGTGCCGTCGTCGATCAGCGAGTCGAGCGCCGCGGCGATGGCGTCGCGCAGCTCGGGGTCGTCCTTGTTGACGCCGATGCCGTAGGGCGCGCCGTCGATGACGTCGCCGGGCACGACCTCGAAGGCCTGGCCGTCCTGGGCGGTCTTCGAGATGTAGACGGCGCTCGGCAGGTCGTTGACGATGGCGTCGATGCGGCCGGTGCGCAGCTGGGTCTGGTTCTGGGCGTCGCTGTCGGTGACGGTGATCTCGAGCGGCTCCTCGCCGTCCGACTCGCACTGCGTGCTCGTCGCCTCGGCGAACTCCTGCTGGCTCGTGCCGGTGACGACCGCGATGGTCTTGCCGCAGAGGGCGTCGGGGCCGGTGATGTCGGCCGGGTTGCCCTTCTGCACCATCAGGGTGATGCCCGAGGTGAGGTAGTCGACGAAGTCGATCGCCTGCTGGCGCTCGGCGGTGTCGTTCATCGCGGCGATGGTGACGTCGACGCGGCCGGACTGCAGGCTCGTGATGAGCGAGCCGAAGTCCTGGTTCTGGTACTCGACCTCGAGGCCGAGCTTCTTGCCGATCGCCGTGATCAGGTCGTGGTCGGAGCCGATGACGGTCGAGCCGTCGGCCGCGTAGAAGTTGTTCGGCGCGGACTGCACGTTCGAGCCGACCGAGAGGGTGCCCGCGTCGGTGATGTCGGAGGGGAGCTGCGAGGCGAGCGAGTCGTCGACCTCGACGGCGTCGAGCAGCGCGCTCGTGTCGGGGATCGTCGAGGACGCCGACGACGAGGCGTCGCCCGTCGCGTCGCCGGGCTGCGGGGCGCTCGGGCCGCCGCACGCGGTGAGCGTGAGGGCCAGGACGGCGCCCGTCGCGACGGAGCCCCAGAGGGCAGGGCGGAGGCGGGGCCTGGTGGTGGTCGATCGGGTCATGGTCGAGCCTTTCGTGAGCGTCGTCGGTCATCGGAAGCTAGCCGATCTCTCGGCACGATGAGAGAAAATTATCACAATGCGACGATTCTGTTACACACCGGTAACCTGGGGCCCATGACGACAGCCAGCAGCGCCACCGTGGTCGACCGCAGCCGCGTGCTCCGGACCGAGTTCGGGCCGTACCTGCCGCTGATGGACTTCCTCGCCGAGCTGCTCGGCCCGCGCACCGAGATCGTGCTGCACGACACGAGCGACCTCAGCCGCTCGATCGTCGCCCTCACGAACGGGCACGTCAGCGGCCGCAGCGTCGGCGGCCCCGCGACCGACCTCGTGCTCAAGGTGCTGCAGAACCACGAGCACGACGACCGCGACTACCTCGCCAACTACCTGGCGGAGTCGCGCACCGGCGGCACGTTCCGCTCCTCCACCTTCTTCATCCGCGACGCGGGCGGCGACGTCGTCGGGATGCTCTGCCTCAACATCGACGACGAGCCGCTGACCCGGGCCCGCGACCTGCTCGCGGCGATCACCGCGACGACGGGGCTCGTGAAGGGCGCGGAACAAGGAGGCGCCGGTGCGGTCCCGGGAGGCGCGGGGGGCGCCGGCGGGGCTGGCGTCGCCGGCGACGGTGCCCGTGCTGCCTCGTCGGCAGGCGTCGTCGAGCGGCTCAGCACGAACGTGGACGAGCTCGCGCTCGACGGCGTGGCCCGGATCGTCGCGGCGCAGGGCGTCGAGCCGCACCGCATGACGCCCGACGAGAAGGTCGCCGCCGTGCGCGAGCTCGAGCGGGCGGGGGTGTTCCTGCTCAAGGGCGCGGTGGCGCAGGTGGCCGACGCGCTGCACGTGTCCGAGCCCACCGTCTACCGCTACGTCAAGCAGGTGCGTCGCGGCGACTGAGCGTCGGGCGACGGGCCCGGCGGCGGCCCTCCGCTAGACGGGGAAGCCGAAGGTGGCGGCCGGGGTGCCGGCCGCGGCCGCGGCGCGCTCCTCGGCCTCGCGCCGGGCCCGCCGCGTGAGCGGCTGGGGAGCGGCAGGCGCGGGCTCGTAGCTCTGCAGCTCGGCCTCGGCCCGCAGCGCGAACTCGCGCAGCTTCTCGGGCGAGACCGACGAGGCCTTCCGCGGCCGCGTGTTGTGCAGGCAGAACGTGCCGATCGTCTCGCCGGTCGACGAGTGGATCGGGTGCCCCGCGTAGAAGTAGCCGTGGTTGAGGTCGAGGTACGGGTTGTCCGCGAAGCGCTCGTCCTTGCGGGCGTCCTCGACGACGACCACGTCGTCGGCGGCGACGGTCACGTCGCAGAAGGTCAGCTCGCGGGGGATCGACACCGGCAGCAGCTCGGTGTTCATGGCGTACCAGAGCTTGCTGCCGTCGAGCATGCTGACGACCGCGACGTCGACGCCGAACTCGGCCTCCGCCTCCTTCGCCAGGTCCTTGAGCGCGTCGGAGCCGCCGGTCGCGGCCTGCTGGACCAGGCGCTCGCCGCCGCTCCACCCGAAGCTGCGCTGCGGCAGGTGCCGCGGCAGGCGCTCGTCGAGCTGGCCCTGGTGCACGCGGTCGAGGGTCGGCGCGATGCGGTGGGCGATGGTCTGCGCCCACCGGCGGTAGCCCTCGGCGCAGCCGTGCGGCGAGTCGGGGCGGCGGAGGCCGGCCGGCAGGCGGAAGTACTCGAGGCCCGCCTCGGAGGCGACCAGCTCGGTGAGGGCGTTCATGCGCTCGCCGTGCTGCTCGGCGACCGAGCCCAGCAGGCTGTCGAACGCCTTCGCCGAGCGGACGGGCGGAACGCCGACCAGCACGGTGCGCGCGGTCGGGTGGCTGCGGCGCGCGATGGTCGAGACGAGGAGGCGCAGCTCGCGCTCCCAGACGTCGAGGGGCGTCAGGCGCACGGCGTCGTTCAGGCCCACCAGCACCACGACGGTGTCGTAGAGGCCGAGGTCGGTGTCGCGGATCCAGGCCCGCGTCGACTCGATGCTCATCATCTCGTCGCCGACGTAGTCGACCGAGCAGGGGCGCCCGGTGGCCTCCGTGGAGGCGCGTGACAGCTGGCCGACGAGCGCCTGGTCGTGGGTGGAGACGCCCCAGCCGTGCGCGGGGCCGTTGCCGACGATGAGGACGGTGTCCGCGTCGCGTGCGGAGGTGCGCGCGGTCGGCTCGTCGCGGGGGGAGAGGACGTGACGCGACCGCGAGAGCCACCAGAGGTACCAGAGCCTCATCACGGGACGGAGTCGCTCGTACCGGTGCTGGTGCGCGCCGGCGACGGCGCTGCCCGTGCTCGGGCGGGCACCGGGGGTGCCGGTGCTGTCGTGGTCGACCGTCCTGGTCACGTGGTGCTCCTCGGGTGTCGTGCGGGTGCCATCCCGCGGTCAACGCTAGGCGGGGTGCTCTCGGCGCGACATCCCCCAGAACGGGCCGGGTGCGCGGTGCGGCTGTCGCGACGGGCGTGTCCGTCGCCACCGGGCTGCGACGGCGGCCCGCACTCGACGGACACGCCCGCCCTCGGGCTGTTTTGAACCGTTCAAGGGAAGCGTGCTTAGATGGGGACATGACGACGACGAGCCAGGGCGCCGAAGGCGCTGCGAGCACGCAGGGCACCGAGCGCCTCCGGGCAGCTGGCCTGCGGGTGACCGCGCCGCGCCTCGCCGTGCTCGACGCCCTCGACGGGCTGCCGCACGCACCGGCCGACGTCGTCTTCGCGCGCGTCGCGCTGGGTCTGCCGGGCACCTCCCTGCAGGCGGTCTACGGCGTGCTCGCGGCCCTCACGGGCGCCGGGCTGGTCCGTCGGATCGAGCCGGCCGGCTCCGCCGCGCTCTACGAGCTGCGCACCGGCGACAACCACCACCACGTGGTCTGCTCCGTCTGCGGCAGCGTCGCCGACGTCGACTGCGTCGTCGGCCACGCGCCGTGCCTGACCCCGTCGAACGACTCCGGCTTCGCCGTGCAGACCGCCGAGGTGACCTTCTGGGGCCTCTGCCCGGCCTGCCGCGCCGCGGAGGACGCGCCGCTCGACGGCGAGGTCGTCACCGGCCTGGCCGACGCAGGCGTGCCGGTGCTCGGCGCGACCGGCCTCGACGGCGCGGGGCGCGCCTCCTGAGCTGCACCGCACCTCCCGCGCAGGGCACCGCCCTCCCCTTCTTCCCGGCCGCGCGCCGGGTCTCACGCAACCCGCGACTGAACACCGAACGGAAAGAGGAGTCATGACCGACACGACACCGATCACGACCACCGACAACGGCGCACCCGTCGCCAGCGACGAGCACTCGCAGACGGTCGGGGCCGACGGCCCCATCGTGCTGCACGACCACGCGCTGGTCGAGAAGCTCGCCAACTTCAACCGCGAGAAGGTGCCGGAGCGCATCGTGCACGCCAAGGGCGGTGGCGCCTTCGGCACGTTCGTCACCACCGGCGACGTCTCGCAGTACACCCGCGCCGCGCTGTTCCAGCCCGGCGTCGAGACCGAGATGCTCGCCCGCTTCTCGACCGTCGCCGGCGAGCAGGGCAGCCCCGACACCTGGCGCGACCCCCGCGGCTTCGCGCTGAAGTTCTACACGAGCGAGGGCAACTACGACCTCGTCGGCAACAACACGCCCGTCTTCTTCATCCGCGACGGCATCAAGTTCCCCGACTTCATCCACTCGCAGAAGCGCCTGCCCGGCTCGCACCTGCGCGACCACGACATGCAGTGGGACTTCTGGACCCTCTCGCCCGAGTCGGCCCACCAGGTGACCTGGCTGATGGGCGACCGCGGCCTGCCCGCGTCGTGGCGCATGATGGACGGCTTCGGCTCGCACACCTACCAGTGGATCAACGCCGCGGGCGAGCGCTCGTGGGTCAAGTACCACTTCAAGTCCGACCAGGGCAACGAGATCCTCACCCAGGCCGACGCCGACCGCATCGCCGGCGAGGACGCGGACTTCCACATCCGCGACCTGTCCGCTGCGATCGAGCGCGAGGAGTTCCCGACCTGGACGATGTCCGTGCAGGTCATGCCCTACGCCGACGCCGCGAGCTACCGCTTCAACCCCTTCGACCTGACGAAGGTCTGGCCGCACAGCGACTACCCGCTGATCGAGGTCGGGAAGATGACGCTGAACCGCAACCCGGAGAACTACTTCGCGCAGATCGAGCAGGCCGCGTTCGCGCCCTCGAACTTCGTGCCCGGCATCGCCACCAGCCCCGACAAGATGCTGCTCGCGCGCATCTTCAGCTACGCCGACGCGCACCGTTACCGCGTGGGCGTCAACCACCAGCAGCTGCCGGTGAACGCGCCAAAGAACGAGGTGCACTCGTACTCGAAGGACGGCGCTGCGCGCTACAGCTTCAGCGACGCCACCGTGCCGGTCTACGCGCCCAACTCGGTCGGCGGCCCCGCGGGCTCGCCGCAGGCCGCGGGCGACACCCCCGGCTGGGAGAGCGACGGCGAGCTCGTCCGCTCGGCCGCCACGCTGCACCCGGAGGACGACGACTTCGGCCAGGCCGGCGCGCTCGTCCGCGACGTGATGGACGACGAGCAGCGCGACCGCCTCGTCGCCAACATCGTCGGCCACGTGTCGAAGGTCACCCGTCCCGACCTGCTCGAGCGCGTGTTCCAGTACTGGAACTCGGTCGACCCGATCCTCGGCTCGCGCGTGCGTGCCGGCGTCTCGCCCGAGGCGCCCGGCTCGAACGAGGACCCGGCGACCGTGGGCGTGCCCGCGTAGCAGCACCCGGCTGACCAGCATCGCTGGTCGCGTCAGACCGCAGGAGGCGCGGTGCCCGTTCGTCGGGCACCGCGCCTCCTGCGTGCGGTCGGGCCCTCCGCGCCCGCGGCCGCCGGTCGGGTCTCAGGCTACGTGCCCGTAATTTGAGAGTGATCGGGACTTGATGGGTCGGCGAGCCCAGGAGGCGCGGACCCGAACGGCCAGATCACTCTCGCTTTGCGAGGGGCGGCATGGTCAGACCATCTGGCCGTTCCAGCGGATGTCGCCGGCGGGCCAGTCGGCGGCGGTCGCGCCGACCTCGCGGATCAGCCAGCCCTCGTCCTGGCTGACGAGCACGCCTGCCCCGTCTGCCGAGAAGGCGGTGTAGTGGCCGGTGACTGCGTGACCGGTGACTGGATCGCTACCCTCGTCGTCACCCAGTGGCAGCCAGCCCGCACCGCGGTAGAAGCCCTGGACGGCCTCGCCGGTCTCGAGCAGGCCGAACCGGCTGCCGAGGCGCTCGAGGGCGGCGTCGACCTGGCGGAGCAGCTCGCCTCCGAGGCCGGTGCCCTGCGCGGCCGGGCTGACCGCGACCATGCCGACCGCGGTGACAAGCAGGTCGGTCTCGCCGACCGTCACGAACTGGCGGCGGAGCCCGGCGTGCGCGACGACGACGTCCCCGTCGCGGGCGACGACGCGGAGCTCCGGCTGCATGCCCGCCCAGCTGCGCGCCCCGGCGTACCAGTGGTCGTAGGCGTCGAAGGTGCGGGCGAGCATCGCCGCGAGGGCCTCGTGGTCGTCGAGAGTGAGGTCGCCCTCGGCGACGGTGCTGAAGACGGGAGCTAGGGAGGAGGCGGGGGAGGCGTGCTGTGCGGCATCGGACATGCCTGCGACGCTATCCCCAGGAGCGCGGCGCGCGGGGGGTCACGCGCCCAGCGCGCGGGCCGTGACCTCGATCTGGTTCAGCCACGGGTCGTCGAAGGCGAGCACGCGGCCGTCGTCGCGCGTGGCGACGCCGTGGTGCGCGAGGCGCTCGCCGAGGGCGCCCAGGTCGTCGAGGCGCGGCACCTCGATGCGCACGAGTCCGAGGCCGAGGGCCAGCTGCCGCCTTCCTGCTCCGGCGCTCTGCCACGTGTTCATCGCCATGTGGTGGTGGTAGCCGCCGGCGCTGACGAAGAGCGCCTGCGGCCCGAAGCGCGTCGTCGTCTCGAAGCCGAGCTGCTCGACGTAGAACCGGTGGGCGCTGTCGACGTCTCCCACGCTGAGGTGCACGTGGCCGACGGAGGCGGGGCGGGAGGCGGTGGCGACCAGCGCCTCCTCGGTCACGTTCTGCTGCAGGAACGCGTTCGGGTCGAGGGCGAGGGTGGCCATGTCGACCTGGCCGTGGGTCCACGACCAGGCGGTGCGGTCGCGGTCCCAGTAGAGCTCGACGCCGTTCCCCTCGGGGTCGGTGAAGTAGAAGGCCTTGCTGACGAGGTGGTCGGCGCTGCCGGTGAAGCTGCCGGGGTGTCGGCTCGCGACGCCGTACACGGAGGCGGCGAGGTCGGCCTCGGTCTCGAACAGGATCGCGGTGTGGAAGAGGCCGGCCTCGCGGGGGCCGGCGTGCCGGAGCTCCGGCGCGTGCTCGAGCACCACGATCGGCGTCGCCCCGCGGCCGAGGACGCTGCGGCCCGCCTCCGCGTCGTGGCTCAGCACCGCGAGCGTGACGGCGTCGCGGTAGTACGCGGTCATCGCGTCGAGGTCGGCGACGCGGAGCGTGACCGCGCCCATGCCCGTGTCGGCGGCGAGCAGGTCGGCGGCGCTCCGGCCTGCCGGGTTCCGGTCAGCCGAGGAGGCGCCGGTCGCGTCGCTGCTGCTGGTGTCGGTCATCGGGGCCCTCGGTTCTCGTGCGGTCGCGCGTCTCGTGTCACGCCGATCGATGACGTGTCACCGATGTGAACCCCCGCGAGTGCCCGAGCATTCCGTCACGCCCCCTGGGGCTCCGAACCGCGTTCCGTTCACAGAACCGCGAAGCAATGCGGTTCTGTGAACGGAACGCGGTCCGGCGGTGGCGAGAGCGTTGTCAGGGGATGGCGTCCGCAGCACGCGGAGCTGGGAGGTGTGGGGTCAGTGGGCGGTGAGGCGCTCGATCAGCTCGCGGTAGCGCGCCGCCGTGCGCTCGACGATCTCGGGCGGCAGGGCGGGCGGGGTGCCCGTCCTGTCCCAGTTGTCGGTGAGCCAGTTGCGCACGATCTGCTTGTCGAAGCTGTCCGTGCGGCTGCCCGAGCCCGAGCCTGCCCCGGCTGCCCCGGCTGCCCCGGCTGCCCCGGCGGCGCCGGCCGCCTGCGCGTCCCAGAAGCGGCTGCTGTCGCTGGTGAGCACCTCGTCCCCGAGGGTCAGCTCGCCGGTGGTGCGGTCGGCCCCGAACTCGAACTTGGTGTCGGCGAGGATCACGCCCCGCGCCTCCGCGACCATGGAGGCGCGGCGGTAGATCTCGAGCGACGTGTCGCGCAGCGCCGCCGCGGCGTCGGCGCCGACGAGCTCGACGGTGCGCTCGAACGAGATGTTCTCGTCGTGCTCGCCGAGAGGCGCCTTGTAGGCCGGGGTGTAGATCGGCTCGGGCAGGCGGTCGCCGTCGTGCAGGCCGGCCGGCAGCTCGATGCCGCACACCCGGCCGGTCTCGCGGTACTCGGCCCAGCCGCTCCCCACGAGGTAGCCGCGCACGACGCACTCGACCGGGTACATGTCGAGCGGCTTGACCAGCATCGCCCGGTCGCGCACGGCCGCAGGCACCGACACGGAGGCGGTGGTCGGGTCGACGAGGTGGTTCGGCACGCCCTCGAGCTGGTCGAACCACCACGTGCTGAGCTGCGTGAGCAGGGTGCCCTTGCCCGGGATGCCGGGCTCGAGCACGACGTCGTAGGCGCTGACGCGGTCGCTGGCGACGACGAGCAGGTGCTCGGCGGCGTCCAGGGCGGGCGCGGCGTCCAGGGCGGGCGCAGCGTCGAGCGTGGCGGCGTCGCCGACCGTGCCCGCGACGGGGGCCGGCACGTACAGGTCGCGGACCTTGCCCGAGTAGGCGTGCACCCAGCCGGCGAGCTCGGGCGCCTCGGCGGTCATCGGGCGACCCGCTCGGCGATGTCGCGGCGGTACTGGCCGCCCTCGAGCCGGATGCGGAGCATCGCGTCGTAGGCGCGTCCCCGCGCCTCGGCGAAGTCGGCCCCCTCGGCGACGACGCTCAGCACGCGGCCGCCGGTCGCGATGAGGCGGTCGTCGAGCCGGGCGGTCGCGGCGTGGGCGACGTGCACCCCCGCGACGGCGGTGGCCTCGTCGAGGCCGGTCAGGGGGCGGCCGCTGACGGCGCCCTCGGGGTAGCCCTCGCTCGCGAGCACGACCGTGACCGCGGGCGTCGGCACGAAGCGCGGCGCCTCGTGGTTGCCGAGCGAGCCGGTCGCGGCGGCGAGCAGCAGGCCGCTCAGCGGCGTGATGAGGCGCGGCAGCACGACCTGCGTCTCGGGGTCGCCGAACCGGGCGTTGAACTCGATGACGCGGACGCCCTGCTCGGTGAGGATCAGCCCGGCGTAGAGCAGCCCGATGAACGGCGTCCCCTCCGCCTCGAGCTGGCGCACCGTCGGCGTCGCGATGGTGTCGAGCACCTCGTCGACGAAGTCCTTCTCGCTGCCGAAGCGGTCGGCGAGCCACGGCAGCGGCGAGTAGGCGCCCATGCCGCCGGTGTTGGGGCCGGCGTCGCCGTCGAGGAGGCGCTTGTAGTCCTGGGCGGGCGACAGCGGCACGACCGTGTGCCCGTCGCTGAGGAAGAACAGCGAGACCTCGGGCCCGTCGAGGAACTCCTCGACGAGCACCGGCCCGTGCTGCAGCCAGTAGGTGGTGTGCTCGACGGCGGCGTCGCGGCTCTCGGTGACGAGCACGCCCTTGCCCGCGGCGAGGCCGTCGGCCTTGATGACGTAGGGGCTGCCGAACTCGTCGAGCACGGCGACGGCCTCGTCGAGGGTCCCGACACGGGTGGCGCGTCCCGTCGGGACGCCCGCCTCCTCCATGATCCGCTTCGCGAAGGTCTTGCTGCCCTCGAGCGCCGCGGCCTTCTTGCCGGGGCCGAACACCGGCACGCCGCGGGTGCGCAGCGCGTCGGCGACGCCGGCGACGAGGGGGGCCTCGGGGCCGATCACGACCAGCTCGACGTCGTTCTCGAGCGCGTACTCGGCCACCACCGAGCCGTTCGACGGGTCGAGGTGCACGACCTCGACCTGCGCGGCGATGCCGGCGTTGCCGGGGGCGGCGACGATCTCGTGCCCCGCGTCTTCGCGCAGCAGCGCGGTGATGATGGCGTGCTCGCGAGCACCGGAACCGAGGACGAGTATGCGCACCCGATGGATCCTACCGAGCCGCGCCTCCCGGCAGTCGGCGGGGGCGGCGCGTGCGCGGGTAGCGTGACGGCATGGCCAGGGCGAGGATCGACGACGCGGCAGGCGCGGCAGCCGTGCAGGAGGCGGTGGTCGCGCTCGCCGAGGGCGGCTCGGCACCGCGGACCGTCACCGCCACCGCGGTGCGCTGGCTGCTCCAGGTGCTCGCCGACGGCGAGCCGGGGGCCACCGTGGAGGTGCGGGTGCCGCCGTTCGGCGCCGTCCAGTTCCGCGAGGGCCTGAGCCACACGCGCGGCACGCCGCCCAACGTCGTCGAGACCGACCCGGCCACGTTCATCCGGCTCGCGACGGGCGCCCTCAGCTGGGACGAGGCCGTCGCCGGCGCGCTCGTGTCGGCCTCGGGCAGCCGCGCGGACCTGCGCGGGTACGTGCCCGTGCGCCTGCCGCGGGCCTGAGGCGCGACAAGCACTCCGACGTCGAGGGATGCGGCGGAGCTCGGGGACGCACTCTGGGACAATGGAGGCGTGACCCACGCACCCGACGAACCGCAGCAGCCCGACGAGGCCGTCTCCCCGGACGCCCCGGAGCAGCCGGTCGTCGAGCCCGAGCGGTCCGAGCCCGCCGCGGCGGCAGTCGCGGACGAGCCGGAGGAGATCGCCTCGGACGACGAGGTCACCGTGCGCCGGGCCCCGAAGGTGTTCGCGTTCCTGCTGATGGGCGGGGCGCTGGGCGTGCTCGCCTCGCTGGTCCTCACGTCGCTGTTCCCCTTCGACCCGGGCACCAGCCCGGCCTCGACCTACGGCTACTTCTCGCTCTGGGGGCTCACGTTCGGCGCCGCCGTGGGTGCCGTCGTCGCCATCGTGGTCGACCGCGTGTCCCTCCGCCGGGCGAAGACCCTGCGGGCCGAGCGCCGTCGCGTGGACGCCCCCGAGCCTCCTGAGGTCGAGGGCGAGCTCGAGTAGAGCGTCAGATGCGGCGCGGGTGCCACAGGACGCCCGGCGCTGAGCCCCGCGCTGGGCCGGACGCCTCGCGCAGAGCCCCGCGCTAAGCCCCGCGTGCCGCCCGCAGTCGCGTGAGCAGCTCGGGCCCGCGGGCGTCGAGCAGCTTGCCGCCCCGGTCGACGCCGACCACGAGCAGCACCGTCCCGAGCACGACCCCGACGACCAGGGCGAGCACCCCGAGCAGCAGGCTGCCCGTGACGAGCGACGCGATGCCGAGCGCGAGCTCGGGCACCGCCAGGCCGAACGAGACGAGCCACGTCGTGTACATGCCGAGCGTGGAGGTGACCGACGCCCCGGGAGGCGACTTGAACGGGCTCTCGCCCGCGGCCGGCACGGGCATGAGGAACTTCGCCGACGCCACGCTCGACGCGCCGAAGCCCGTCAGCATGACCCCGAGCCCCATGCCGAGCAGGGCGGGCAGCACCTGCCAAGCCCCGAGAACGGCGAGCGGCAGGATCGTCGCGAGCAGCACGATCGGCACGGCGAAGAGCGACAGCGTGAGCACGCGTCCCGCTCGGTCGGCCCGGCCGGAGACCCCCGTCGACAGGTGCGCCGCGAACGCGGTGCCGTCGTACGAGACGTCGGCGCAGAGGGTCACGGCGAGCAGGGCCGCGATGCCCGGCCCGATCGCGTAGAGCAGCCACGTGTCGCCGCCGCTCCACGCGAGGAACACGGCGAGCACGGGCAGCAGCGGGACGACGACGAGCGAGCCGCCGTAGCGCGGGTCGCGCAGCCAGTAGACGGCGGCGCGGGCCGCGACCGCGCCGGTGGGCGTGCCGGGGAACCAGCGGAACGGCCCCAGCCCCTTCGCGGTCGCCGCACGTTCCTCGACGGGAGGCGCGATCAGGGCGGACGCCAGGGCCCGACGCCACGCGAGCAGCAGCAGGGCGAGGGTCGCGAGCGCGATCGCCGCCTTGACCAGCGCCTCCAGTGGTCGGCCGAGGGCGAGCTCGCCGGGCACGGCCCAGGCGGCGCCGAGCGGAGTCCACGCGGCGACCGCCGCGATGCGCGGCAGCTGGTCGACGGCCGAGCCGATGCCCTGGCCGGCGAAGCCGATGATCGGGCCGGCGAGGATGATCGGCACGAACACGACGACGCCCATCACCTCGCGGTAGCGCCGACGTGACGCCAGGGCGCTCGTCAGCGACTCGAGCACCCGCGACGCGGCGACGCAGGTGAGCACCCCGACGAGCCCGCTGATCGGAGCGACCACCGCCGAGAGCGGGTGCTGCAGCCAGCTCAGCGACGTCGCGAGTGCGGCGATCGTGGTGACGATGCCGGGGATGCCGAGCACGCCGCAGACCAGCAGGGCGACGAGGAGGCGGTCGGCCGGGATCGGGAACGACCGCAGCTTCTCGACGCTGAGGGTCTGGTCGACCCCGCGGGCCAGCAGCGGCACGACAGCCCAGCCGAGCACGGCGACCGAGCCGACGAGCACCGCGGCCGTCCAGGCCCACTGGGTGGGGGCGAACGACAGGGCGACGAGCCCGGCGACCAGCGCGACGAGGATGCCGATCCCGTAGAGCCCGCCGATCACGAGCGCGACGACCTGCCAGACGCTGCGCTTGAGGCCGTTGCCCATCACCCGCCAGCGGAGGCTCAGGAGGTGCGCAACCACGACGGCCCCTCGTTGTGCTGGCGGCCGCCGACGAGCTCGACGAACCGGTCCTCGAGGGTGGAGCCGGCGCGCACGTCGTCGGTCGTGCCGGCGGCGAGCACCCGCCCGGCCGCCACGACGGCGACGTGGTCGCACATGCGCTGCACGAGGTCCATCGAGTGGCTCGACACGATGACCGTGCCGCCGCCCCGGACGTAGCCCTGCAGGATGTCGCGGATGTTGGCCGCCGAGATCGGGTCGACCGACTCGAACGGCTCGTCGAGCACGAGGAGGCGCGGCGCGTGCACCAGGGCGCAGGCGAGCGCCGCCTTCTTGGTCATGCCCGCGCTGTAGTCGACGACGAGGGTGCCCGCGGCCTCGCGGAGGTCGAGGAGGTCGAGCAGGTCGGCCACCCGGGAGGCGACGGTCTCGCGGTCGATGCCGTTCAGGAGCCCGTGGTACGTGATCAGCTGCTCGCCGGTCAGTCGGTCGAACAGGGCGATGCCGTCGCTCAGCACGCCGACGAGCGACTTCGCGTGCGTCGGGTCGCGCCAGACGTCGTGCCCGAGCACCTCGATGCTGCCCGCGTCGGGGCGGAGGAGGCCCGTCGCCATCGACAGGGTCGTCGTCTTGCCGGCGCCGTTCGGCCCGACCAGGCCGTAGAACGAGCCGGCCGGCACCTCGAGGTCGACGCCGTCGACGGCGACCTTCTCGCCGAAGCGCTTGCGCAGGCCCGTGATGCGGAGGGCCGGGGTCGCCCCGGGCCCCGTCGAGACGGGCTCGGCGGGCGTGAGCACGTCGGGGACGGGCGCCGCCCCCTGCGGCGGGGTCGGTGCTGCCGGTGTCGATTCGGCCGGGTGGTCGGGGAGGGAGCTGTCGTCGCTCATGCGCACGAGCCTATTGACCCCCGCCGACGACGACCACCGCCGCTCGGATGACCGGCGGGTGAGGGGAGGAGACCGGCCGGGTCAGCTGAGCTGGTTGGCCTCGACCCAGGCGAGGTACTCGGGGCTGACCGTGCCCGTCACGTAGTCGCCCGTGAAGCAGCTCATCTCGAGGTCGGTGACGTCGCTGCCCTCGATGATGGCGGCCTGCATGTCGGCGACCTCTTGGTAGATCAGGTGGTCGGCGCCGAGCTCGCGGGCGATCTCGGGGATCTTGCGGTCGTGGGCGACCAGCTCGTGCCGCGACGGCATGTTGATGCCGTACACGTGCGGGTAGCGCACTGGAGGAGCGGCGGAGGTGAACGTGACCTCGTTCGCCCCGGCGGCGCGCGCCATCTCGACGATCTCGCGCGAGGTGGTGCCGCGGACGATCGAGTCGTCGACGATGAGGATGTTCTTGCCCTTGAACTCGCTCGACATGGCGTTGAGCTTCTGGCGCACCGATCGCTTGCGCTCGGCCTGCCCGGGCATGATGAACGTGCGGCCGACGTAGCGGTTCTTGTAGAAGCCCTCGCGGTACTCGATGCCGAGCTTCTGGGCGACCTGCATGGCGGCGGGACGCGACGAGTCGGGGATGGGCATGACGACGTCGATGTCGCCGGTCGGCGCGTACTGCGCGATCGTGTCGGCGAGGCGGTCGCCGAGGCGCAGGCGCGCGTCGTAGACGGAGATGCCGTTCATCACGGAGTCGGGACGGGCGAGGTAGACGTACTCGAACGAGCAGGGGATCAGTCGCGGCGCCGCGTGGCACTGCTTCGACACCATCTCGCCGTCGAGCGAGACGAAGACGGCCTCGCCGGGGGCGACGTCGCGGACGATCTCGTAGCCGCCCGACTCGAGCACGAGCGACTCGCTCGCGACGATCCACTCGTCGCGCTGCCCGTCGGCGGCCTTGCGGGTGCCGAGCACGAGCGGGCGGATGCCGAACGGGTCGCGGAACGCGAGCAGCCCGTGGCCGGCGATCATCGCGATGGCCGCGTACGAGCCCTCGACGCGCTCGTGCACGCGGGCCACGGCGGCGAAGATCTGCTCGGGGTCGAGATCGGTGCCGTTGACCTGTTCTTGCAGCTCGTGCGCGAGCACGTTGACGAGCAGCTCGGTGTCGCTGTTCGTGTTGAGGTGGCGACGGTCGACGTGGAACAGCTCGCTCGTGAGCTCGCGCGTGTTCGTCAGGTTGCCGTTGTGCACGAGCACGATGCCGTAGGGCGCGTTCACGTAGAACGGCTGCGCCTCCTGCTCGTTGGTCGCGGCGCCCTTGGTGGCGTAGCGCACGTGGCCGAGGCCCATCGTGCCGAGGAGGCCGCGCATGTCGCGCGTGCGGAAGCCCTCGCGGACCTGCCCCTTGGTCTTGTGCACGTGGAAGATGCCGCGCTCGGCGGTCGCGATGCCGGTCGAGTCCTGGCCGCGGTGCTGCAGCAGGAGGAGGGAGTCGTAGACGAGTTGATTAGCTGGCTCGTGCGCGACGAGACCGACGATGCCGCACATGCGGATCTGGCTCCAGACCGTAGAGTTGGGGTTACTGCGTCAGTCTAGAGCGACACCGAACGGATGAACGAATGGCGACTCCCGCTGCCCCCTCGACCAGCGCCTCCTACGCCGCGGCGGGGGTCGACACAGCTGCGGGCGACCGCGCGGTCGAGCTGATGAAGGCGGCGGTCAGCGCCACCCACGGGCCCGGCGTCGTCGGCGGGTTCGGCGGCTTCGCCGGCCTGTTCGACGTGTCGTTCCTCAAGTCGTTCGAGCGTCCGCTCCTCGCCACGTCGACCGACGGCGTCGGCACCAAGGTCGCCATCGCGCAGGCCCTCGACAAGCACGACACCATCGGGCAGGACCTGGTCGGCATGGTCGTCGACGACATCGTCGTGGTCGGGGCGCGTCCGCTGATGATGACCGACTACATCGCGTGCGGCCGGGTCGTCCCGGCACGCATCGCCTCCATCGTCGAGGGCATCGCCCGCGCCTGCAGCGCCACGGGCACGGCCCTGGTCGGCGGCGAGACGGCGGAGCACCCCGGCCTGCTCGGCCCGGACGACTACGACGTCGCCGGTGCCGCTGTCGGCGCGGTCGAGGCCGGCCAGCAGCTCGGCTCGCACCTCGTCCGCGACGGCGACGTCGTGCTCGCCCTGGCGTCGTCCGGGCTGCACTCGAACGGCTTCTCGCTCGTCCGCCACGTCCTGCGGTCGGCCGACCTCGGCTACGAGGACACGCTCCCCGAGCTGTCGGGCACGATCGGCGAGGCCCTGCTCGAGCCGACCCGTCTCTACACGTCGCCGCTGCTGCGCGTGCTCGACGACCCGGCGCTCGCCGGTGCCGTCCACTCGCTCAGCCACGTCACCGGCGGCGGCATCGCGGCGAACCTCGCCCGCGTCCTCCCGCTCGGCTCGTCGACCGAGGTCGACCGGGGCACCTGGTCGCCCGACCCCGTCTTCCGCGTGCTGAGCGACCTCGCCGGCTCGACGCTCGAGTCGAGCGAGGGCACCTGGAACCTCGGCATCGGCATGATCGCCGTCGTCGACGCCGCCTCGGCCGACGCCGTGACCGCGGCCCTCGTCGCCGACGGCATCGCGACGTGGCAGGTCGGCACGGTCTCGACCGCGGCCCGAGACCTGACCGGGTTCGAGCAGGGCGCCAAGGGCGTCGACGGCGGGGCCGTCCGCCTGGTCGGCAGCTTCCGGGCGTAGTGGTCCGTCGCTGACCCGCGGCCTACGCTGGTGTCACACGACGAGGGGGGACACCGTGGCTGACGACGTCATCGCGCAGTACGAGGCAGAGGTGCAGGCCGATCCGGGGGCCGTGGGGCCGCGCCTGGCGCTGGCCGGCGCGCTCATCGCCACCGGCAGGGGAGCCGAGTCGTTCGGCCACCTGGGCAAGGTGCTCGAGCAGGTGCCCGGCCACCCGGCCGCGCTCGCGCTGATCACGCAGGCGACCTCGTCCCTCGGGGCGGCCCCCGTCACGGAGGCGCCTGCCACGACCGCCGAGCAGGTCGGGCCCGCGTCGTCGTCGGGGGCACCGGCCGCCCCACGGCACGCGGCCGGTCCGCAGGGCGTCGCGGGAGCCCCGGGGCCCGGCGTCGACGGCACCGATGCCGACGCCCCCGATGCCGACGGCACCGACGACGAGGACGACGACGGCGTCGACTGGTCGCTCTTCGAGGAGCAGATCGGAGGCGTCGTGCCCGCGCCCTTCGTCACGACCGAGGACGGCGTCGTCTACACGACGGCCGAGGAGGACGTCGCCATCCTCAACCCGGGCGGCACGCGGGTGACGCTCGCCGACGTGGGCGGCCTCGACGAGGTCAAGAAGCGCCTGAACGACAGCTTCCTCGAGCCGATGAAGCACCCGGAGATCGCCGCCGCGTTCGGCAAGAGCCTGCGAGGGGGACTGCTGCTCTACGGTCCTCCCGGCTGCGGCAAGACCTTCATCGCCCGCGCCGTCGCGGGCGAGCTCGGCGCGCGGTTCCTCACCGTGAGCATGGCCGACATCCTCTCGTCGTTCATGGGCGAGAGCGAGAAGAACGTCCGGGCCATCTTCACGAAGGCCCGCGAGCTCTCGCCGACGGTGCTGTTCATCGACGAGCTCGACGCCGTCGCCGGCAAGCGGTCGAACCTGGGCGGCGCCGCCTGGCTCAAGTCGGTCGTGAACCAGCTGCTGCTCGAGTTCGACGGGGTCTCGACGCAGAACGAGGGCCTCTTCGTGCTCGCCGCGACCAACCACCCGTGGGACGTCGACGAGGCGTTCCTCCGGCCCGGCCGGTTCGACCGCACGCTGCTCGTGCTGCCCCCGGACGAGCCGGCCCGGGACGCGATCCTGCGGCACCACCTCTCGAAGCGGCCCATCGCCGGGATCGACCTCGGCTGGGTGGTCGACCGGACGGAGGGCTTCAGCGGCGCGGACCTCGCCTTCATCTGCGACACCGCCGCCGAGATCGCCATGAACGAGTCGATCCGCAGCGGCCAGGTCGCGCCGATCGGCATGCCCCACGTGGTCGAGGCGATGAGGGGCGTCAAGTCGTCGACCACGCCGTGGCTCGAGTCGTCGCGCAACGTGGTCGAGTTCGCCAACGAGAGCGGTCGCTACGACGACCTGAAGGAGTACCTCCGCTCGCGGAAGATGCTGTGAACCAGGCTGCGCCGCGCGAGCTGGTGCTCGCCGAGGCGACCCGGCTCATCGCGACCCGGCGCTGGACGGACGCCGAGCGCGCCGTCCGTGACGGCCTGCGCCCGGCCCCCGACGACCCGGGGCTGCTACGGACGTTGTCCGTCGTGCTCCGCCTGAGCGGGCGGTCGGCGGCGGCCGAGGGCGTCGCCCGGCGGGCCCTGGCGCTCGACGACTCCGCCGCCTCCCTGATCGAGCTGGCGCGGGTGCTCTTCGTCCTCCGGCGGTGGGACGAGGTCGCCCTGGTGGCCGACCGTGTCCTCGCGGACGACCCCACCGGCCCCGCGGCCATCGACGCCCACGTCGTCGCCGCGGAGGCCTCGGTGCTGGGGGCCGAGGAGCCCGGTGGAGGGCTCGAGCAGGCCAGGGAGCACGTCCGCCGGGCGGTCGAGCTCGACCCCCTGTCGTTCCCTGCCCTGCACTCGTCGGGGTGGATCGAGATGGAGGCCGACCCCGCAGCCGCCGAGCGCTGGCTGCGGCGTGCCCTGGCCGTGAAGCCCGACGACGCCAGGGCGGTGTTGTTCCTCGCGTCGCTCCGCACGACGTCCCCGGCCCGCCGGGTGTCGCTCGCCCGGTCGGTGCTGGCCGCCGACCCCGGCCACCCGAAGGCGACCCAGGTGCTCACCTCGGTCGTGCACGACGGCGTGCACCGCCTGGGCCTGCTCGCCGTCGTCGCGAGCGTGTCGGCGACGGCCGTCGGCGTCGTGCTCCCGATGAGCCTCGTCGCCGTGCTCGGGCTCGTCGCCCTGGCGGCAGCGGTGCTCCGGCTGGCGCTGCTCGCCCGCGAGGTCGGCAAGGGCGTCCCGTCGAGCTTCACGCGTCGGGTGGTCCTCGCCCCCGGCCTGCAGCGCCGCATCACGCTGCTGAACCTCGCCGCACCGGTCGTCGCCGCGCTCGGCCTCGTCCTGGTCGTCGCGGAGGAGGGCGTGCTGAGCCCCGGCGTCTACGTGCTCGCCGTGGCGGTGCTCCTCAGCGGTGCCGCACGCCGGGGGACCGTCGAGCGCGACGAGGCCGGCCCCGTCCCGCGCGCGTTGAAGGTGCGGCTGGAGGAGACCCAGTGGGCGGGCCTCTGGCGGCGCGCACTGCCGGTCGCCCTCGTGTTCGCCGCGCTCTGGCTCGTCGGGCTGGTGCTCGCCTGGACGGGGAGCGGGCTCGTCAGCGGCAACGCCCTCGGCTACACGGCCCTGCTCTCGGCGCTGGCCTTCCTGCCGTTCCCCGTGGCGCGCCTCCGTCAGCTCCGCCGGGCTCCGTTCACCGCGGGCCCGCGTGGACCGCGCCGCGCCGCCGTCGCTCCCCGGCTGGCCCTCGCGGCCTCCGTCGCGGTGGTGGTCGCGAGCCTGCTGGTGCCGTTCGGGTCGTCGGCAGCCGAGATCTCGGAACGGGGCTTCGCGCCGTCGTGGCTGGCTTCGGTGCCGGGCGGTGAGGCGCTCACGGCGCTGCTGCCCGAGTACTCGGCCGACGAGGACGAGGCCCCTCGACCCGGGCAGTTCGTGCCTCGGCCGCTGCCCACGTTCGAGAAGCCGACGCTCGAGCCGTCGACGGAGCCTGCCGCGGGGCCGCCGGGCACCGCCGACGACGAGGCCGCGCGGTGAGCGGCCACGAGGGCGTCGACCCCGTCGAGAAGGCGGTGCGGGAGGCGCAGGTCGCGACGGTGACGAGCGGACCGGGGCGTGCGGTGGGCCTGCTGCGTGCGGCGCTCGCCGGGGCGCCCGGCGACCCGCGCCTCCTGCTGGCCCTGACCGACGCGCTCGCGGCGGACGGGTCGCTCGAGGAGGCGCAGGCGACGGCCCGTGAGGCGGTGGCCGTGCTGCCGGAGTCGGCGGAGCCGCTGGTGGCCCTCGCCCGCGTGCAGCTGAAGATGCCCGGGGACGGCATCCGGCGGGCGGCCGAGACGGCCCGGGTGGCCCTGCGCCTCGATCCGGACTCCACCCGGGCGCACCTCATCGTCGGGCTGGCGGCCGGGTACGACGCCACGGCCACCCGGGCGGACCGCGACCGGGCACGGCCGTCGGTGGAGGAGGCGCTCCGGCTCGCGCCCGACCTGCCCCTCGCGCACGTCGTCGCGGGCGTGCTCGACCGGGTCGACGACCCGGCGAACGCGGAGACCCACCTGCGTCGGGCCCTCGCCCTCGACCCGCACGAGCCGGACGCCCTCGTCCTGCTGGCCGGCCTCTCGACCACGGAGGCGGGCACGTCCGCAGGGCTGTTGCGGTCCGCGGCCGCGCTGAGCCCGCTCGACGACGCCACGCGACTGCGGCTGGAGGCGGCGGTGCGCCGGGCCGTCCACCGACCGGCCGTCGTCGCGCCGACGGTGTCCACCGTGGCCCTGCTGGGAGCCGTGTGGCTGCCCGTCAGCCCCGGCATCCTGGGCTTGCTGGCGCCGCTGGTCTTCCTGGTGTGGGGTGCCCTGCGCGTGCTGCGCACGGTGCTGGCCGAGGTGCCGCGGTCGTTCGTGAGGCGGGTGCTCTGGTCCGACCGCGGAGGTCGGCTGCAGACTGTCGCCGACGTCGTGGCGCCTCCGGCCGCGGCCGCCGGGATCCTGGCGCTCGGCACGGGTGACGGCGAGGGGCTGCCGGGCGTGGCCCTGGTCCTCCTCGCGTCCGTCGCCTCGGCCGTCGGCGGCGCCGTGGTGACCGCGCGCCTGGTGACGGCCGAGCGGTCGTCGGTCAGGGGCGCCGACGACACCGACCAGCGCCCACGGGCGGCAGACGTCGCGGCGGTGGCTGTGAGGGCAGGGCTCGTCCTCGTCGTCGGCGTGCTGTGGGCGGCGGGGCTCGTCGCGAACCCGCTCGTCGCGGCCGCCGTGTGCCTGTCGCTCGCGGCCCCGCTGGCCGGCGCGCTGCTGGTCGCGGTGCGTCACGACGCAGGCCCGGTCGGGCTCCGACGCCTGTCGGCGGGGGCCGTCGTGCTCGCCCTGCTGCTGGGCCTCGGCGGGCCCGTCGCCGAGGTGGCCTCCGGAGGAGCGGCCGAGCGGCCGGGCGGGCTCACCTGGGTGGGGGCGCCGGGCGGGCCGGAGGCGCGCGACGCCCTGCGCCGGGAGCGGCAGCGACAGCAGGAGCTCGAGCGGCTGGAGGAGCAGCGAGGGCCGGGGAGGCTGCCCGACTTCGGCTCGGAGCCCCCGCGCGCACCGACGGCGGTGCCGACCATCGAGGTGCCCGACTTCACGTTCGACCTGCCCGGGGACGGGGACGGGGAGGCGACTGTCGGTCCGTGAGGCGTATCCTCAGCAGACGCCCTCCGGGGCGGAGCCGACGACGACGTCGGCACGGACGACGAAGGAGTCGACCAGATGACCACTCACACCCCCACCAGCCTCCCGGTCGCACGCGTCACCCGCGTGCCCCTCACCCCGGCTCCCCGGCGCGGCGTCTCGCCGGTGACCGGCGGCAAGCGAGTCGCGTTCCTCACCGCGGGCGGGCTCGTGCTCGTCGTCGCGATGGGCCTGATGCCCGTGCTGGGGCAGCTCGTCGGCTAGGGGACCGGGCCGGCGCCTCCTCGGCGCTGCGGCGGTCCACCAGACGACGCGACGACGACGAACCGACGCGATGGATCGCGGAGGTCCGTCGCTGTCGCGTCGTGCTGCCCGTGCTCTTCGCCGGTGCTCTCGCGCGTCGCGCTGGTGCTCGCGCGGAGACGCCGCACGGAGACGGTCGTTGGGCGGGCGCTAGGAGGTGCGGCGCGAGCCGAGCACGCAGAACTCGTTGCCCTCGGGGTCGGCGAGCACCACCCAGGAGGCGTCGGCCTGGCCGACGTCGACGCGCACGGCACCGAGGGCCTCGAGCCGCGCGACCTCGGCCGCCTGGTCGTCGGGACGGAAGTCGAGGTGCAGCCGATCTTTGACGGTCTTGGGCTCGGGCACGCGCACGAACAGCAGCCCGGGGAGCGAGTCGGGGGTCGGACGCAGCTCGGGCTCGTCGCCCGGCTCGCTGATGTCGACCCAGCCGAGCGCCTCGCGCCACCAGGCAGCCAGCGCGTCAGGATCGAGAGCGTCGACGACGACCTGTTCCCACTCGAGCGTCATCGCGCGCCTAGGCGCTCTTGCTCTGGTGGTCGTCCGCGCCCTCGTCGAGGTCGGCGTCCACGTCGGAGTCGTCCTCGAAGTCGTCGGCCCACCGGTCGACGTACTCGTCGGAATCGCTCTTGGTCGCAAGCTCTTTTTCGAGCGCACCGTAGTTGGTGTCAGGGCTGAAGTACTTCAGCTCTCTGGCGACCTTGGTGTGCTTGGCTTTTTGACGGCCGCGCCCCATGCGTGACCCCCTCGTGAATTCGGCCCGGAAACGGTGTCGGACGAACCGGGAACTACCGACAGGTGACGTTGCAAAACTGCATCGATCTTAGCATGTGCCCCCAGCCCTGACGGCCTGTCACGGGCGGCCCCCACGGGCGTCGAGGAACCCTCGCACCTGGTCGTCGCGGAGGGCGTCGCGGAGCTGCGAGATCGCCGCGTCGTCGGGGAGGACGATCGACTGGCCGTCGGCCGAGGTGCCGGTGCCGGCGGTCGGGACGGTGAAGAAGTCGACGTCGTCAGGGCGCAGGCCACGGAGGCCGGCCCCGAGCGCCACGAGGGTCCCGGCGTCGAGGTCGGCGTCGACCGTGACGTGCGGCGCGGTCGCGGCGAGGAAGCCGGTGACGCGCGTCGGGTCGGTGAGGGTCGCCCGGCTGACGAGGGTGCGGAGGACCCCGTCGAGGAACGCCTGCTGGTTCTCGACCCTCTGGAAGTCGGCGTCGGCGAACGCGCTGCGCTCCCGCACGAAGGCGAGGGCGGAGTCGCCCTCGAGGTGGTTGACGCCCCGCACGTACTCGTGGGGGGACCCGGGGTCGGACGACGCGCTGCGGAACGCCTTCTCGCTCACCACGTCGACTCCGCCGAGCGCGGTCGTCATGTCGGCGAACCCCTCGAAGTCGATGATCGCCACGTGGTCGACGCGCGCGCCGAGCAGCTGCTCGACGGTCTGCACCGCGAGCGGGCTGCCGCCGTGCGCGAAGGCGGAGTTGATCTTGCCCTCGCCGCGGCCGGGGATCGGCACCCACAGGTCGCGCATGACCGACATCACCGAGGCGTGCTGCCGGTCGGCGTCGACGTGCAGCAGCATCATCGTGTCGGTGCGCTGGTCGGAGGGCGAGCCGTCGTCGAGCGTCGTCTCGTCGCCCCGGGAGTCGGAGCCCATCAGCAGCACGTTCAGCGACCCGTCGTCCGCGGGCGCCGGGCGGCCGGCGTCGGCGGGGAACGCGTCGTCGAGGGTCGTGGTCGCGTCGTCCCACGACGAGGCCAGGTGCAGCGCGAACCCGCCGGCCGCGACGCCTGCCACGACGAGGAGGGCGACGAGCGCGAGGCTGACCCCGATCAGGGCGCGGGCGGCACGTGAGTGGGGCCTGCGGCGGCCGCGGCGTCCTCGGCCCTCGTCGCCCTCGGCGCGCTGCTCGCGCTCGGCGTGCTGCTCGCGCTCGGTGTCGGACGAGGAGGTGTCGGTCGCGTCGTCGTCGCGGCCCAGTCCGAGGGCAGAGAGGTCGTCCATGGTGGTGCTCCGGGATGCGTCGGCGGGTGCCCGCCCGGGTGGGCGTGCTCGCCCTCGTCGCTCGAGGGCCGACCAGACGATATCTCGTGGGTGATACATCAGTCCAGGCTCGGCCGACGATGTCGAGACGATGCCCAGGCTCCGCCGCAGCCGCAGCCGCAGCCGCAGCCGCAGCCGCCTGGTCGTGGGCGAGCAGTCAGGCGAGAAGGGACGACGTGGGCGTGGGCCCACGCCTACGGCGTCCCCTTTCGCTGCACCACGTCGGGCCGGGCGGGGCGGGGCGCTGTCGGGCCGGGCGCCGCCGGGCCACGCGCTGCCGGTCTGGAGCCGCCGAGCCGGGCGCCGGCAGGCCCGGCGGCGGCGGCCCGGGGCCGCCGAGCAGGGCCCGGCGCGGCTCGGGCGCTACTTCTTGCGGCGGGGGCCCGTGCCGTTGCGGGCCGCCGAGCGGGCCCGTCGGGCCGCGTCGCCGCGGCGGGCGTTCCCCACGTTCTGGCCCTTGCCGGGGGCACGCGGAGTCTGCTTCGGACCAGGGGCGTGGGGCTCGCCCGAGGGGGCGGCGGTCGAGTCGGCACCGGGGGCGTCGCGCTCCGCCTCGACCACGAGGCCGCGGTGGACGGCACCGCCCTCGACGGCCGCGCCGGACCTGCCGGCCGGACCCGCGCCTCCTGCGGGCACCGACCCGACCGGCCCGAGCGGGCGACGGGGCAGGGGGCGGATGGGCTCGCCGCGCCGGTCCTGGCCGGGGATCGGTCGCGACCGGCGGCCGTAGAGCATCTCGGACGAGTCGAGCAGCCACGGCACGAGCGAGATCGTCACGCCGTGCACGAGCATCAGCTTCTGGCGGATCCGGCGGCTCTTGTGGTTGTGGAGGGCCGCCTCCCACCAGTGGCCGACGATGTAGATCGGCGTGTAGATCGTCACGACCTCCGAGCCGTGCTCGGCCCGGTGCGCCTTGATGTACTTGATCAGCGGCATGCTGATGTCGCGGTAGGGCGAGGCGACGATGCGGAGCGGCACCTCGATCTCCTGCTCGGCCCACTGCCGCTGCAGCAGCGCGGTGGCCTCGTCGTCGATGCCGACGTGGATCGCCTCGAGCGACTCGTGCCGCGCGGCGATGGCGTAGTCGAGCGCCTTGAGCACCGGCTTCTGCATGGTGCCGACGAGCACGATCGCGTGGTCGCCGTGCGAGCCGAACTGCGTGGTCGCGTCGGGCTCGATCTCGACCCGGACGTCGCGGTAGTAGCGGTTCACGCCGAGCATCAGCGTGAACAGGATCGGCATGATCACGAACACCAGCCACGCTCCGTGCGTGAACTTCGTCACGGTCACGACGATGAGCACGGAGGCGGTGAGCAGGGCCCCGAAGGCGTTGATGCCCCGGGCGCGGTACACGGCTCCGCGGTCGGCGCAGCCCTCGCGCAGCATGCGCGTCCAGTGCACGACCATGCCGGTCTGCCCGAGCGTGAACGACACGAAGACGCCGATGATGTAGAGCTGGATCAGCCCGGTGACGCTGGCCTGGTAGACGAGCAGGATCGCGCAGGCGACGAGGGCCAGGACGATGACGCCGTTCGAGTAGATGAGGCGGTCGCCGCGGGTGTTGAGCGCCTTGGGGGCGTACTGGTCGCGCGCCAGGATCGAGCCGAGCAGCGGGAACCCGTTGAACGCCGTGTTGGCGGCCAGCAGCAGCACCGCCGCCGTGCACGCCTGGATCAGGTAGAAGGGGATGCCGAACAGCGAGCCGCCGAACACGGCGCTCGCGATCTGGGCGATCAGGCTGCGCTGAGGCGTGCCCTCGCAGTCGACGAAGCCCTGTAGGTCGCAGGCGTCCTCGGCGTAGTGCACCTTCGCGATCAGGGCCACGGCGACCAGCCCGGCGAACAGCACGATGGCGATGCTGCCCATCAGCACGAGGGTCTTCTGGGCGTTCTGCACCTTGGGCCGGCGGAACGCGGGAACGCCGTTGGCGATCGCCTCGACGCCGGTCAGGGCCGAGCAGCCGCTCGAGAAGGCACGCAGCAGCAACAGGATGAACGCGGCCTGCGTCAGCTGGTCCGCCTGGACCGTGTACTCGGCGCTCTCGGCCACCGGCGGGTCGCCGAGGGCGGTGCGGACGAGCGCGATCACGATCATGACGAAGACGCTCGACACGAAGAGGTAGGTCGGCACGGCGAAGGCCTTGCTCGACTCGCGCACCCCGCGCAGGTTGACTGCGGCCAGCGCGATGACGAAGAAGATCGCCAGCTCGACCCGGACCGGGGCCAGCTCGGGCACGGCCGAGATGATGTTGTCCACGCCCGACGCGACCGAGACGGCGACCGTCATGACGTAGTCGACCAGCAGGGCGGAGGCCACGACGAGGCCGGCCTTCTCGCCGAGGTTGCGGTGGGCCACCTCGTAGTCGCCGCCTCCCGAGGGGTAGGCCTTGATCAGCTGGCGGTACGACGCCACGACGACGAGCAGCAGCACGACGACCGCGACCGCGACCCACGGCGCCAGGGTGAGGAACCCCAGCCCGCCGATCAGCAGGATCATCAGCAGCTCCTGCGGCGCGTAGGCCACCGAGCTCAGCGGGTCGCTGGCGAAGATCGGGAGGGCGAGGTGCTTGGGGAGCAGCTGGCCCTCGAGCTTCTCCGAGGGGAGGGGTTCACCGATCAGCCACCGCTTCGGCGACCTGGTGTCGTCAGTCACGAGCGGCGACTCTACTCCGCGCCGAGGGCCTGTCAACTCATGGCGGGGACGGGGCATTCCCGATTCGTCAGGCGGCCGTCGCGGAGGTGGTCGGGACCGGGCCTGTGGGGGTGCCGGAGGCGGTGGTCGAGTCGGTCGAGGGGTCGGCGACACGTGTCGCGCGAGGCGCGAAGAGGGGCAGGGCGAAGGCCACCATCGGCCCGATCAGGACCGCCTCGAGCGCCGTGCCGATGCCGACCTGGCCGCCCAGCAGCCAGCCGATCGCGAGCACCGTCACCTCGATGGCGGTGCGGGCCACCCCGACCCGGACCCCGAACCGGCGGTGCAGGCCGAGCATCAGGCCGTCGCGCGGACCGGGCCCGAACGCCGCGCCGATGTAGAGGCCGCTCGCGGCGGCGAGCAGCAGCAGGCCGAGCGCGAAGGTCAGGCCCTGCGCCCACCACACCGTCTGCTGCGGCAGCACGTGGAGGCCGAGGTCGGCGAAGGGCCCGACGAGCAGCGCGTTGGCGATCGTGCCGAAGCGCGGCCTCTGGCGCAGCGGGATCCAGAGCAGCAGCACGAGCACGCTCGTGAGGAACACGACGAGGCCGAAGCCGAGGCCCGTCTGCTTCACGATGCCCTGCGTCAGCACGTCCCACGGGGCGACCCCGATGCCGGCGCGCACCATCAGTGCGATGGCGACGCCGTAGAGGAAGAGGCCGACGAGGAGCTGCAGGAGGCGGCGGGTGAGGAGCATGGACCGATCCAATAGGGAGAGCGGCCTGGTAGCAAGAGTCCAATCGGCCTAGTGTGGCTGCATGAGAGCTGTCGTCGCATGAGCATCGTCACGAGCGGACCGGCCGTGTCGTCACGGGCGCTGGGGGTGCTGCTCGACTCGTGGCGCGCCTCCTCGTCGCCCGGCTACGCCGCGCTCGCCGACCGCATCCGCCTGCTCGTGCTCGACGGCCGGCTCTCCGTGGGCACGCGCCTGCCGAGCGAGCGCGACCTCGCGACGCACCTCGGGGTCAGCCGCACGACCGTCGCCGCGGCGTACGCCGCGCTGCGCGACGCCGGCCACGTCACGAGCCTGCGGGGGAGCGGCAGCGTCGTGCGGCTGCCCGACCAGGCGCGGGTCCGGTCGACGCGGCCCGCCGCCGAGGGCGACGTGCTCGACTTCACCAAGGCGGCCATGCCCGCCGTCGACGGCATCGCGGAGGCGGCGCAGCGGGCTGCGGGACGCCTCGGCGCGTACCTGTCCGAGCCCGGCTACGACACCGTCGGCCGCCCGGTGCTGCGCGAGGCGATCGCGGCCCGCTACCGCGCCCGTGGCCTCGAGACGAGTGCCGACCAGATCGTCGTCACCCTCGGCGCCCAGCACGCCATCGCCCTGCTGGCCCGGGTGCTCGTCGGCCGCGGCGACCGTGCCGTCGTCGAGACGCCCGGCTACCCGCACGCGTTCGAGGCGCTGCGGGCCGCGGGCGCCCGGCTCGCGCCGGTCAGCGTCACCGTCGACGAGGGCTGGGACGAGTCGGCGCTGCTGCAGACGCTGCGGCGCACGAGCCCGCCCGTCGCCTACCTGATGCCCGACTTCCACAACCCGACCGGGGCGACGATGCTCGAGGCGCAGCGGGTGCGCGTGCTCGAGGCCGCGGCGGACGAGGGGACGATCGTGATCGCCGACGAGACGATGGCCGAGCTCGTCGTCGGGGGGCCGCGGGGCGCCTCCTTCGCCGGTGCCGGTGCCGGTGCCGGTGCCGGTGGCGGTGCTGGTGCTCGGCCGCTGCCGATGGCGGCCTACGGGCCCGCCGTCACGATCGGCTCGGTCGGCAAGTCGCTCTGGGGCGGGCTGCGGATCGGCTGGATCCGGGCCGAGCGGCCCCTCGTCGAGCGCCTCGTGCGCGCCCGCTCGGCCGGCGACCTCGGCACCCCCGTGCTCGAGCAGCTGATCGTCGCCGACCTGCTCGGCGACATGGACGGCGTGCTGGAGGCGCGCTCCCGGCAGCTGAGGCACGGCCGCGACCGGCTCGTCGCCGGCCTCCGCAGCGCGTTCCCCGGGTGGAGCGTGCCGTCGCCGGCCGGCGGCCTCACGACGTGGGTGGGCCTGGGCGCACCGGTCAGCTCGCAGCTCGTGCTCGCCGCCCGCCGGCACGGGCTGCTGCTCGCGGCCGGGCCGATGTTCGGCGTCGACGGGGCGTTCGAGCGGTTCCTGCGGGTGCCGTACTCGTACCCGGACGACGAGACCGACCGCGCGCTCACGGCGCTCGCCGCGGCCTGGGACGGCATCGACGGGGTGCAGGCGCCGCGCGGCGCCCTCATGGCCGAGGTCGTCTAGCCCGTCGCGGCGGCGCGCGGCGGTTCCTCCACGTCGAGACACCTCCGGCCACCTCTGCACAGCGTGTAAGAAAGCGCCGCCAGTTCCCAGAGAGGCTGGTGACAATGGAGGCGCGGTGCAGGTCGTGACCGTCGCCTCCCCCGTTCTCCCCTCCCTCTCACCACCGGAGCCTCGTGCATCTTCTGTCCGTCTTCAGCCTGCGCAACCGCGCGCTGATCGCCCTCGTCACCATCGTCGTCGCCGTCTTCGGCGGCATCGCGCTGACGTCGCTCAAGCAGGAACTCGCGCCCAACGTGCAGTTCCCGCAGATCGCGATCGTCAGCTCGTACCCCGGCGCGACGCCCGAGGTCGTGAACGACGACGTGTCGACGCCGATCGAGCAGGCGGTGCAGATCATCCCCGGGCTCGAGGGCACGACCGCGACGTCGAGCACGTCGCAGAGCACCGTCTCGGCCGAGTTCACCTACGGCACCGACCTCGGCGCGGCCGAGCAGAAGATCCAGTCGGCGATCAACCGGCTGACGCTGCCCGACAGCGTCGACACCCAGGTGGTCACCGGCAGCCTCGACGACCTGCCCATCGTGCAGATCGCCGTCACCGGCTACTCGGCCGACGACACCCAGGCGCTCGTCGACCGGCTCACGAACACGACCGTGCCCGACCTGCAGAAGCTCGACGGCGTCCGCGAGGCCTCGATCTACGGCGACGCCGGCCAGCGCGTCGTCATCACGCCCGACCGCACGGCGCTCGCCGCGGCGGGCCTGACCACGCAGGCCTTCCAGGACGCCCTCGACGCCAACGGCACCCTCATCCCCGGCGGCACCCTCACCGAGAACGGCCAGACGCTCTCGATCCAGGCCGGCCAGCGCCTCACGAGCACCGACGAGGTCGCGGCCCTGCCGCTGCTCGGCGGCACCTCGGCGGTCACGATCGGCGACGTCGCCGACGTGGCCCTCAGTGGCGCGCCCGTCACCTCGATCAGCCGTGTCGACGGCCAGGACGCCCTGACGATCGCGGTCACCAAGACGCTCGACGCCAACACGGTCGACGTGTCGACCACGGTGCAGGACGCCCTGCCGTCGCTCGCCGCCGACCTCGGCTCGGACGTCGACCTGTCGATCGTCTTCGACCAGGCGCCGTTCATCCAGCAGTCGATCGACGCGCTGGCGGAGGAGGGGCTGCTCGGGCTCGTCTTCGCCGTGATCGTCATCCTCGTGTTCCTGTTGTCGGTGCGCTCGACGATCGTCACCGCGATCAGCATCCCGACGAGCGTGCTCATCACCTTCATCGGCCTGCAGGCCGCGGGCTACACGCTCAACATCCTGACGCTGGGCGCACTCACCATCGCCATCGGGCGCGTGGTCGACGACTCGATCGTCGTCATCGAGAACATCAAGAGGCACCTCGCAGGAGGCGACGGCCGCGTCGCGTCGATCACCACCGCCGTCCGCGAGGTCGCGGGCGCCGTCACGGCGTCGACCGTCACGACCGTCGTCGTGTTCCTGCCGCTCGCCTTCGTCGGCAACATCACCGGCGAGCTGTTCCGGCCCTTCGCCCTGACGGTGACGATCGCCCTGCTCGCGTCGTTGTTCGTCTCGCTGACGATCGTGCCGGTGCTGGCGTACTGGTTCCTCCGGGCGCCGAAGGTGCACAAGCACGCGCCGGGCGCCGCGGGCGAGCAGGCGCAGGAGCGCCTGACGACCGCCGCCTCCGACCCGACCGACCCGGCACCGCTCGACCGCCTGCGCCGGGTCTACGTGCCGGTGCTGCGAGGCACGCTCCGCCACCCCGTCGTGACCCTGCTGGTCGCCGTGCTCGTGCTCGGCGGCACCGCGGCGGCCATCCCGCTGATGAAGACGAACTTCCTCGGGGCGAGCGGGCAGAACACGTTCACCGTCACGCAGACCCTCGCGCCCGCCTCCAGCCTGCAGGTGCTCTCGGACGCCGCCTCGAAGGTCGAGACGGAGCTCGACGGCGTCGACGGCATCGAGACGGTGCAGCTCACGATCGGCTCGAGCGGCACCTCCATCGCCAGCTTCTTCGGCGGCACGGGCGACAGCACCGTCACCTACTCGATCACCACGAACGAGGACGCCGACCAGGGCGCGCTGCAGGCCGAGGTGCGCTCGCGCCTCGACGACGTCGCCGACGCGGGCGACATCGAGCTGACCGCGTCGAGCGGCTTCGGCACGAGCAACGACATCACCGTCGACGTGACCGCGCCCGACCCCGACACCCTGCAGACCGCGACCGAGACCGTGCTCACCGCGGTCGGCGACCTGCCGGGGACGGCCGAGGCCGGGTCGAACCTGCAGGCCGCCCAGCCGGTCATCGGCGTCGTCGTCGACCGCGACGCGGCGGCGGCGATCGGCCTCAGCGAGGTCGCCGTCGGCGGCATCGTCTCGCAGGCCGTGCAGCCGTTCCGGGTGGGCTCGCTCGAGATCGAGAACAGCTCGGTCGACATCTACACCGTCGACCCGACGCCGCCCGCGACCCTCGACGAGCTCCGCGCGCTGGAGCTGCCGAGCGCGACCGGGCCCGTGCGCCTCGACTCGATCGCCACGGTCGAGCAGACGAACGGACCCACGTCGGTCACCACGACCGACGCCGTCCGGAGCGCCACCGTCACCGTGACCCCGTCGAGCGACGACCTGTCGAGCGCCGGCACCGAGGTCGACGACGCGATCGCCGGGCTCGACCTGCCCGCCGGGGCGGACGCCGTCGTCGGCGGCGCCGTCGCCGACCAGTCGAACGCCTTCTCGCAGCTGTTCCTCGCGGTCCTCATCGCGATCCTGATCGTGTACATCGTCATGGTGGCGACGTTCCGCAGCCTGCTGCAGCCGCTCCTCCTGCTGGTGTCGATCCCGTTCGCGGCGACCGGCGCGATCCTGCTGCAGCTCGCCTCCGGCATCCCGCTCGGCGTCGCGTCGCTGATCGGCGTGCTGATGCTCGTCGGCATCGTCGTCACGAACGCGATCGTGCTGATCGACCTCGTGAACCAGTACCGGACCCGTGGCCTGCGGGTGCGCGAGGCGCTGCTCGAGGGAGCATCGCGGCGGCTGCGGCCCATCCTGATGACGGCGACCGCGACGATCTTCGCCCTGACCCCGATGGCGCTCGGCATCACCGGCCACGGCGGGTTCATCTCGCAGCCGCTGGCCGTCGTCGTGATCGGCGGGCTCGTGTCGTCGACCGTGCTGACGCTGGTCGTGCTGCCGGTGCTGTACTCGCTGTACGAGGGGTGGCGGGAGCGGCGGGCCGACCGCCGCGACGGTGCCTCGGCCGACGCGTCGCCGGCGGGCGGCGGCTCGGCCGGTGGCTCGGCCGAGCCGCTGGCCGGCACGTCGGCTGGAGCGTCAGCCGACAGCCGGGCGTAGCGACACGAGAACGACGAACCTCCGCGGAACACCGCGGAGGTTCGTCGTCTCCGCGTCGGGACGGGGCCGCAGGGATCCCCGTCGAGCCGGGCAGCGTGCGGCACGGAGGAGGCGGGGGTTCTGTTCCGGGGGAGGGTCGGGTATCGTTGTCGGGTCGGCTCAAGACCGCGCGCCTGTGGCGCGCACGTCCTGCGGCGTCGCACCCCGGACAACCACCGGAGGCGACGAGCGGGGCACATGAGGGTTTGTACGTCTTGTGGGCCGGATTCACGACGGATCTCGTCGGGATGAATTCACGTATGTGAACGGTCCTGGTCAATGGCTGCCCGGGTATTTCTTCGCGTCATCGCACAAGCCCGGAAAGAACACCATGCCCCCCTACGACAAGACTCCTTCACGCTCGCGAGGAACCGACCCGCACCGCAAGCCGGGCTCCAAGAGCTCCTCGCACCGCGGCCACCGCCCCGACGAGGCCGGCGCCCCCGACCGCAAGAACCGCTGGAACAGCGACGCCCGTGCCGAGCGCCGCGGCGAGGCCCCCCGCAGCGGCAGCAGCCGCCCCAACTGGGAGCCGCGCGAGAAGACCTCGAACAGCCGCTTCGCCCCCCGCGACCACGACGCCCGCAACGCCGAGCGAGGCCGCGACGGAGGCGCCCCCCGCTTCGGCCGGGACGGCGGCAAGGAAGCAGCCCGCGCCGGACGCGACGGACGCCCCGCCCGCAGCTGGGACCGCGACGCTCGCCCGGCCCGCGACAGCGGTGGCCGCGACGACCGTGGCGGCCGTTCGTACGACCGCGACGCCCGTCCCGCCCGCGACGATCGCGCGCCCCGTTCGTACGACCGCGACGAGCGACCCGCACGCGGCTACGACCGCGACGACCGAGCTCCCCGCCGCGACGACCGCAACGAGCGTCCCGCTCGCCGCGACGACCGCGCGCCCAAGAACTACACGCCCGCCGGGCGCCCGCCCCGCGACGACCAGCCGGCCCGTTCGTGGGGTGACCGTCCCGAGCGCGGCGGACGCACCTCCGGCGGCTCGTACGACCGCGACGCCCGTGGCGGCCGCGACGACCGCGCGCCCCGCAGCTTCGACCGCGACAGCCGTGGCGGCCGCGACGATCGCGCCCCCCGCAGCTTCGACCGCGGCGACCGCGGCCCCGGCGCAGCCGAGCGCAACGACCGATCCGACTTCTACCCGAAGCGCGACCAGGGCATGCACTACTCGCCCGAGGACGACGTCAAGCTCGAGAAGCTCCAGGCGGAGGTGCTCACGGCGCAGGACGTCGAGGGCGTCAGCTTCGGCGACCTGGGCCTCGGCGACAACATCGAGCGCCAGCTGGCCTCGATGGGCGCCGCGGCTCCGTTCGCGATCCAGGCCGCGACGATCCCCGACGTGCTCGCGGGTCGTGACGTCCTCGGCCGCGGTCGCACCGGCTCCGGCAAGACCATCGCCTTCGGCGCCCCGCTCGTCGAGAAGCTGATGGAGAACAACGGCGCGAAGAACCGCAAGATGGGCCGCCGTCCCCGTGCGCTGATCCTCGCCCCGACGCGCGAGCTCGCGATGCAGATCGACCGCACCGTGCAGCCCATCGCCCGCTCGGTCGGCCTGTTCACCACGCAGGTCTACGGAGGCGTGCCCCAGGCCCGCCAGGTCGGCGCGCTGAACCGCGGCGTCGACATCGTGATCGGCACCCCCGGCCGCATCGAGGACCTGATCGACCAGGGCCGCCTCGACCTCAGCGAGGTCGTCATCACGGTGCTCGACGAGGCCGACCACATGTGCGACCTCGGGTTCCTCGAGCCGGTGCAGCGCATCATCCGCGAGACCGCCCAGGTCAAGCCGAACGGCGACCGTGCCCAGAAGCTGCTCTTCAGCGCGACCCTCGACAAGGGCGTGGCGAAGCTCGTCGACGAGTTCCTCGTCAAGCCCGCCGTGCACGAGGTCGCCGGCGAGGACCAGGCCAGCTCGACGATCGACCACCGCGTGCTCGTCATCGAGCAGCGCGACAAGACGGCCGTCATCGAGCAGCTCGCGTCGGGCCCCGGCAAGACGCTCGTCTTCGCGCGCACCCGTGCGTTCGCCGAGCAGCTGACCGACCAGCTCGAGGACGCGGGCATCCGCGCCACCAGCCTGCACGGCGACCTGAACCAGGCCCGCCGCACGCGCAACCTCGGCCTGCTCACCAGCGGCAAGGTCAACGTGCTCGTCGCGACCGACGTCGCCGCCCGCGGCATCCACGTCGACGACATCGAGCTCGTCGTCCAGGCCGACATGCCCGACGAGTACAAGACGTACCTGCACCGCTCGGGCCGCACCGGCCGCGCCGGCAAGGAGGGCACCGTCGTCACGCTGATCACGCGCCCCCGTCGCCGCCGCATGGAGGAGCTGCTCGACCGCGCCGAGATCGAGGCCGAGATGATCGACGCCCGCTCGGGCGACGCCCTCGTCGACCAGCTGGCCGGCGTCTAGGCCGCACCGCACCTCCTGCAGCACCCTGACGGGCGCTCACCCCTCGTGGGTGGGCGCCCGTCCGGCGTCCGCGGGGCGTGCTCCGTTCAATACGTTCTTCCGAACCCCGTTCCGTTCAAAGAACCACGTTGCAGCGAGGTTCTTTGAACGGAACGGGGTTCAGCGCAGCTGCGGCTGCCCGGTCGGAGGCGCGCACTGCGGCTGCGGCTTAGGCTCGCAGCGTGGCCCCGACCCGCGAGAGGCCCGGCATCGTCCGGGTCCGCATCAGCGACCGTGAGGTCTGGCACGTCGTCGACCCGTCGTTGACGCCAGCCGAGGCCGAGGAGGCGGTGCGAGCGCACCGCGCCGCGAACGCTCCCACGAACCGCAGCCTGGTGCGCCGGGTGCTGGCGTGGACGCCCGGCGTCGTCGCCCTCCTCGTGCTGGGCGGGGCGGTCTGGGGCACCGTGGTCGTCATGGCCGAGCTCGACCTGGCCGAGCTTCCCGGGCGGATCGCCGTCGCCGTCGTGCTGGGCGGGATCGGCTTCGTCGCCGCGGCCACGGCGGGCATCGTGCTGCTCGAGGCGCCCTGGCGGCGTGACCGGGTCGAGGCCGAGGCGGCGACGAGCCCACACGTCGTGCCGATCCCGGGCTCCGTGCTCGGCTGGGCCGCCGCCGGCGGCGGCGCCGACGCAGACGCAGGCACCCCCGCCGCGGCTGACGTCTGGCGCGTGGTCGCGGCGGTCGACGTGCTGTCCGAGCTCGAGGCGGCTCACTGGCGGCTGGGCGACGTCCTGTACTGGCGGCTGGACGACCCCGACGACGACCTCGACTACGGCGCCGACGACGACCTCGACTACGGCACCCACGCCCACGGCCACGGCCATGGCGACGACGCCGACGCGGGGCCCGGCGACCGCCACGGCACCCACCCGGCGGTGGTGGCCCTGGACGAGGCACGGCTCAGGGCGTCGGAGGAGCTGCGCGTCCTCGGCGACGAGGTCGGGTTCCCCGCGGCCACTGGCGTGCGCCCCGGGACGGAGGGATCGTGAGCGTCTTCCTCGACGACGTGCCCGGGGGCGCGCCCGGACACGGGGACGAGTTCGATCGCGACGCGTCGGCCGTGCACGCATCCGGCAGCGGCGTCGCACATCAGGACCGCGACGGCACCCGGTGGCTGGTGGCCGACCCCGACCTGTCGCGGCAGGAGGCGGAGGCAGCGCTCCGGAGCGCGCTCACCTGGCCCCGGGTCGACGGGCCGGTGGACCCGACGGCCGCCGGAGCCGCGGCAGCCGGCGGAGGAGTCCTCGGCATCGCCCTCGCGATCGGTGCGTTCGGGCTCGTGGAGTGGCCGTCGTGGATCGCCCTCGGCGCCGTGGGGGCCGCCGCGGGCGGGATCCCCGTCTGGGCCTGGCTCGACGGGCGCGTGCAGGAGCAGACCCGCGCGCGGCAGCGGGCCGCGACCCGCGTCGCCCGCGAGTCCCTGGTGGAGGTGCCCGCGAGCTTCGCGACGTGGGCAGGGTCCGGCGAGAGGTCGCTCGCCCACCACGACCTGGTCGCCCTGGCGCGGGCGGTCAGCGCGACCCGGGCGGCCGCGTCGACCCTCGACGCCTGGCGCTGGGGCGAGCCCGACGTCGACTGGCCGCACGCCCACGCCGTCGTCGATCCCGTGCTCGTGGGCGAGTACGAGGTCGCACGGGCGGCGCTCGACGAGCTGGCCGGGTCGCTGAGCTACGAGGTGCCCGCGGAGGTCGCGCCCGAGTCCCTGCGGTAGGCGGGCGGTCGCGGGAGGCGACCCGCGCCTCCTTCGTCGCACGCCTGCGTCGACACCCCTCGAAGCCGCGCGCACCCCACGGCGCGCACGAGGGTGCGCGCGGGTTCGAAGGGTGCGGCCGGGTCAGCGGGTGCCCGCGCGGCGGCCAGTGCAGCGGGTGCTAGCGCCGGTCGAGCAGTCCGCGCACGTACGACGCCTGGCCGAGGTGCTGCGTGCAGTCGCCGAGGATGCTCACGAGGCGCGAGCCGGCGGTGACGGGCGGGTCCCAGGCGTCGTCGACGACGTCGGTGTACGAGGCGGCGTCCAGCCCCTCGAGGTAGCCGCGGGTGCGCAGCGTGACCGCCTCGAGGTAGGCGACGAGGAGGTGCGGCTCGGCACGCACCTCGCCCACCTCCGCGGGCGACTGGCCGTAGCCCATCTCGGCGTGGTCGAACGGGAGCGCGAAGCGGTCGGCCCAGCCGTCGGCCGTCCAGACCTGGTCGGAGGCGGCGAGGTCGGCGATCTGCACGTCCTGGCCGCGGGCGGTGTGCCAGACCAGCCAGGCGATCGTGTTCGCTTCGGCGTCCGGGCGCCAGGCCAGGTCGTCGACCGAGAGGCCGTCGACGGCGGCGGAGGCGATGGCGGGGAGGCGGTCGAAGGCCTCGATGAGCACGTCGGAGGGAGTCATCGCGCCACCCTACGACCGGGGCGCGGAGCAGTCCCAGGTGCCCGTGCGGGACAGCCCCTCAGCCGGAGGGGCTCGAGGCCTGCGCGCCCGTCGTGTCGTCGTCCACCGCGCGGCGCGTCAGCGAGTCGCCGATGGCGCGCATCACCGAGGCGAGGAAGTCGAGCTGGCGCGGGTCGATGGCGTCGCGGAAGGCGCTGCGGTAGAACGCGCCCGTCTCGGCGACGGCGGCCTGGCCCTCGGGGGCGAGCTCGAGCACGACGCTGCGGCGGTCGGTGGGGTGCGCGCGCCGGGCCACGAACCCGGCCTTCTCGAGCCGGTCGATGAGGCTGGTGGTGGCGCCGGTCGACAGCTCGAGCGCCTCGGCGGCGAGCTTGGGGGTGCTCTCGGGCGCGTTCGCGATGAAGACGAGGCACTTCAGGTCGGTGGTGCCGATGCCGAAGTGGGTCGCGACGAGGCGCTCGACGCGGGCGTTCTGCCCGAGGAGCGTCGAGAAGGCGGAGAGGACCTCGTCCACGTCGACGAGGCCGTCGGCGTCGCGGGGAGGGGCGGTGCCGGCCTGCGGCTGGGGAGAAGTGTCGGTCATGAGGCTCCAGGGGCGAACGAGGCGAAGGAGGCGGAGGTGCCGAAGAGAGGGAGACCACGGCGGCAGGGACGGCGGCTCATCGATCGTTCCCCCACTATAGCTCGGCCATCGAGCAACACGACAGAAAAGGTACCCCCCACCACTGGGGGCACCCCTCGGCTTGCAAGCTACTCGACACCCGAATAACTTGATTGTCGTACCACTTGGGCACCGAGCCACACGGACACCGAACCTCTCGACAACCGGGAGACACGGAGATCGAGATGCTCAGCCCCCACCGAACTTCACGCACTGCTGCACCAAGAACTGCCTCACCACCACTTCTCTCACCCCCTGGAGCCCACGATGTCCCGTCCCACCCCCCGCGCCGCCCGCCTCGCCGCCTGGATCGCCATCCCCGCCGCCCTCGTCGCCAGCGGCATCGTCGTCTCGCAGGCCTCGTACTCGGCCTTCTCGTCCACCACGGTCAACCCGACCAGCAACTGGACCGCCGGCTCCGTCGCCCTCACCGACGACGACTCGAACACCGCGCTGTTCACGGCCACCAACCTCAAGCCCGGCTCGACCGGCACCAACTGCATCGCCGTCACCTCGACCGGCACGCTCGCCTCGGCCGTCAAGCTCTACGGCACCGCCGCCGCGACGACGAACAACCTGGCCTCGAACATCACGCTCAGCGTCGTGCAGGGCACCGGCGGCGGCTTCGGCTCCTGCTCGGGCTTCACCCCCCTCGCCGCCGGCTCGTCGCTCTACAACGGCACGCTCGCCGGCTTCGGCACCAGCTACACGAACTTCAGCAACGGCGTCGGCAACTGGGCCCCCACGGGCACCACCGGCACCCAGACCACGACCTCGGAGACCCGCGTCTACCAGGTCTCGTACACGGTCTCGAACACTGCGCCCAACACGACGCAGTCCGGCACCGCCTCGCTCGGCCTCACCTGGGAAGCCCAGAACAGCTAGAGCCCCGCTCGACTCCCGCCAGCGTCCCGAACCCGCCGGCGGGGCAGGGGACCGTGGGCTGCCCGACGCCCCACGGCCCCCTGCGACGCACCACCCGCACCGCCGCACCACCCGCACCGCCGCTCCACCCGCATCACCCGCACCGCACCCGCGCCCCACCAGCGCAGGGACCAGCACCGACCAGACAGGAGGACGCCATGACCACGTACGACGTCCCCCGTCACCCGGCCACCGCCTCCGTCGCGGCAGTCGGCGCCCGCGGCCACGAGACCAGCGGCACCGCCGCCGGCGCCCGCCTCGGTTGGCTCCGCATCGTCGTCGGCATCCTGTCGCGCACGGTGCTCGGCACCCTGGTCGGCCTGCTGCTCTGGGCCGCCGTCCCCGCCGTGATCGGCTGGACGCCCACCACCGTCATGACCGGCTCGATGGAGCCGCGCATCCACCCCGGCGACGTCGTCGTCGCCCGCCCGGTCGCGGAGTCGTCGATCCACCGAGGCCAGGTGCTGCTGTTCCAGGACCCCGACCGCGCCGACCACCTCCGCCTGCACCGCTACGACGACAACGGCCAGGGCACGCAGATCGTCACCAAGGGCGACGCGAACCAGGCCGCGGACTCGACCCCGATCGACCGCAGCGCCGTCGTCGGCGTCGGCTACCTCCGCGTGCCGTACATCGGCACCCCCTTCGTCTGGGCCGCCGGCCACCAGTGGGGCCACCTGCTCGTCACGGGCAGCGCCCTGATGCTGCTCGTGCTCGGCGCGCAGGCCGACCGCTCGCTGCGCCGCGAGCTGAAGGGCGAGGGCCGGAGCGAAGGAGGCGCCGCCAGCGCCCCCGAGGACGCGACCGGCACCTCCTCCGCGACCGGCACCTCCGGCGCCTCGGTCTCCGGCACCTCCACCCTTCCTGTCTCCACGGGGCTCGTCCTCGCCTCCGTCGCGGCCTCGGCCGTCGCCGCCGACCCGGCCTCGCGTCGCAGCAGGCGTCTCGCCGACCGTCGTGAGCGCCGACTCCGTCGCCTGCGCGGCGCCGCCGGCACCCTCGCCGTCGTCGGCCTCGTCGGCGGGCTCGCCCTCACGCTCGTCGTCTCGGGCGGCGCCGGTGCGGCCTTCTCGTCGCAGGCCGCGAACAAGACGAGCAACTTCGCCGCGGCCTCGGCCTACGAGTGCCTGATGCCCGCGGTCACCGACTCGCCCGTCTTCTCGTACGGCTACAACGAGGCGTCAGGCACCGCCGCCCTCGACAGCAGCTCGACCGGCCGCGCGGGCACCCTCTCGGCCGGCGTCACCCGCGTCTCCGGCGCCTGCGGCTCGAGCCCCTACGTGACGCTGAACGGCACCTCCGGCGCCGTCACCACGAACGCCCCCGCCGTCACGGCGCCCACCGCCTTCACGGTCGAGTCGTGGATCAACCTGCCCGCGAACAGCGCCGGCGGCAAGATCATCGGCTTCGGCAACCAGGCCACCGGCGCCTCGGGCCAGTACGACCGCCAGCTCTGGGTCTCGGGCACCGGCGTGATCACCTTCGGCACCTACAACGGCGGCACCAAGACGGTCAGCACCACCAAGACCTACCGCGACGGAGCCTGGCACCACGTCGCCGGCACCGTCACCTCGGCGGGCGTGCTCACGCTCTACGTCGACGGCGTGGTCGTCGGCACGCCCGTGCAGAACGCGCTCGGCGAGCCGAACACCGGCTACTGGCGCGTCGGGTACGACAACCTCGCCGGCTGGCCGAACATCCCCGCGAGCTCCGCGAACTACTTCTTCGGCGGCAGCCTCGACGACACGGCCGCGTACAACACGGCCCTCCCGGCCGCGACGATCGCGCAGCACGTCAAGAACGGCCGCTGAGCCGCCTCCTCCTTCTCGGCCTCCCCGCCTCCCGGCCCCCGGCCCGGCCGGTGAACCGGCAGGAAGTGTCCTCCCCGGCCTCGGGGACGACACTCTGCGCCGTCTCGTCGCCTCCACGCAGGTCGAGAGGCCCCGAATCGACCTCGGAGGGGTGCCGGAGGTCGATTCGCGGCCTCTCGCCGAGGCCCGGGGGCCGGGGCCGAGGAGGCGCGGCGCGACCCCGGCCCGCCGGGCTGCGACACTGGGCGAATGCCCCTGCTGATCAACGACGTCTACGTCGACGGACGAGTCGCCGCGAGCCCCGACACGCTCGACGAGACCTACGCGGCGCTCGCCGAGACGCACGGCACCGCCTGGGTGGTGCTGAGCGAGCCCGACGAGGCCGAGCTCGCCTCCTTGGCCGCCCGCTTCGACCTGCACGAGCTCGCCGTCGAGGACGCGGGCCACGGCCACCAGCGCGCCAAGCTCGAGCGCTACGGCACGACCCTGTTCGTCGTCGTGCGGCCGGCGGTCTACCTCGACGCCGAGGAGCGGGTCGAGTTCGGCGAGATCCACTTCTTCGTCGGGCCGGACTTCCTGATCGGCATCAACCACGTCTCGGACATCGACTCGCGCTACCTCGCGCGCAGCGTGTCGAGGCTGCGCGCCAAGCCCGACCTGCTGCGGGTGGGCCCGCAGGCGATCCTCTGGGCGGTGCTCGACGCGATCGTCGACGCGTACGCACCGGTCGTCGAGGGGCTCGAGAACGACATCGACGAGATCGAGCAGCAGCTGTTCGCCGGCGAGGCCGGGGTCTCGCGCCGCATCTACGAGCTGTTCGGCGAGGTCGCGGACTTCCAGAAGGCCACCCGCCCGCTCGTCGGCATGCTCGACGGGCTTCTGCGCGGAGGCGAGAAGTACCAGGTCGGCACCGAGCTCGAGCGCCGTCTGCGCGACGTGCAGGACCACGTCATCCGCGTCGTCGACCGTGCCGACACGTTCCGCGCGGTGCTGCAGAACGCGCTGTCGCTGAACGCCACGCTCGTCGCCCAGGTGCAGAACGACGTCACCAAGCGCATCTCGGCCTGGGCCGCCATCCTCTTCGCCCCGACGCTGATCGGTGCGATCTACGGCATGAACTTCGACGTGATGCCCGAGCTGCACTGGGAGTACGGCTACCCGTTCGCCCTCGCGCTCATGGTGGGCATCGGCGGCGGGCTCTGGGGCGCCTTCAAGCTCAAGCGCTGGCTGTAGGAGGCGCGCCCCTCAGGCAGGCGGCTGCGCCCAGCAGGCGATGCGCCCGCACCACACCCCTGAACGTGCACTGCACCCCCGAATTCGAGGGTGTGGTGCACGTTCGGGGGTGCGGCGCCGACGGGCACACGCGTGGAACGTGAGGGCAGCCCGCAGGAGGCGGGGGTCAGGCGCGCAGGACGCGCACCTCCCAGGGCGCGAGCGTCAGCGACCCGGGGCCGTGCGGCACGTTGCCGACGAGCACCTCGGGGATCGACCGGCGCCGCAGCACCGGGTCGAGCCCGGGGTCGAGGTCGTACGGCTCGCCCGACCAGTTCGCGAGCACGAGCAGGCGCTCGTCGCCGAGCGTGCGCGTGAACGCGTAGAGCCGCTCGTCGTCGGGCGCGAGCATCGCGAAGTCGCCGAGCTGCACCACCGGCAGCTCGTGCCGCAGCGCGATCAGCCGCCGGTAGAACTCGAAGACGCTCCGGTCGCCGGAGGCGCGGTCGGCCTCGACGTTCAGCTCCGCGCTGTTCGGGTTCACCCCGATCCACGGGGTCCCCGTCGTGAAGCCCGCGGAGGCGCCCGCCGACCACTGCACCGGCGTGCGGGCGTTGTCGCGGCTGCGGAAGCGGAGCGCCTCGAGGACGCCGGCCTCCGATGCCCCGGCGGCCAGCGCCTCCTCGTGCCAGTTCAACGACTCGATGTCGCGGTACTGGTCGATCGAGGTGAAGCCGGCGTTCGTCATGCCGATCTCGTCGCCCTGGTAGACGTACGGGGTGCCGCGGTGGAGGTGCAGCACGGCGGCCAGCATCGTCGCCGACTCGTACCGGTGGGCACCGTCGTCGCCGAAGCGCGAGACGCTGCGGGGCTGGTCGTGGTTGCCGAGGTAGAGGCTGTTCCAGCCGCGCTCGGCGAGGCCCTCCTGCCAGCGGCCGAGCGACCGCTTGAGGTCGGTCAGCGCGAGCGGCACGTTGTCGAACTTCGACTCGGGGCCGCGGTCGAGGTCGACGTGCTCGAACTGGAACACCATGTCGAGCTCGCTGCGCGCCTGGTCGGTGAACAGCGCGGCGTCGTCGACCGTGACGCCGGGCATCTCGCCGACCGTGATGAGCTGGCGGTCGCCGCGGTGCGCGAAGACCTCGCGGTGCATCTCCTGCAGGTGGTCGTGGATCGCCGGGTCCATCTCGAAGCTGGCCGAGCCGGGCTCGAGCGACGCGGGGGTCTTGGCGATGAAGTTGATGACGTCCATCCGGAAGCCGTCGACGCCGCGGTCGAGCCAGCGGTTCATCATCGCGTAGACCGCCGCGCGCATGTCCGCGCTCTGCCAGTTCAGGTCGGGCTGCTTCGTGGCGAACATGTGCAGGTACCACTCGCCGGTCGCCTCGTCGAGCTGCCAGGCGGGGCCGCTGAAGGCGCTGCGCCACTCGGTCGGCAGCGACCCGTCGTCCGACTGTGGACGCCAGACGTACCAGTCGCGCTTGGGGCTGTCGACCGACGACCGCGACTCGGTGAACCAGGCGTGCTCGTCGCTCGTGTGGTTGACGACGAGGTCCATCACGAGCTTCATGCCGAGGCCGTGCACCTCGGCCAGCAGCTCGTCGAACTCGTCGAGCGTGCCGAACAGCGGGTCGATGTCGTCGTAGTCGCTGATGTCGTAGCCGGCGTCGGCCTGCGGCGAGCGGTAGATCGGCGACAGCCAGATCACGTCGACGCCGAGGTCGTGCAGGTGCCCGAGCTTGCTGCGGATGCCCGCCAGGTCGCCCACGCCGTCGCCGTTCCCGTCGGCGAAGCTGCGGGGCCAGATCTGGTAGACGGTGGCGGACGTCCACCAGGGTGCGTCGGTGTGCGGCACCGCTCCTCCTTCTGTCGTGCTGGTCATGTCTCGAGTGTGGTCCTGCGTGCGCGCGTCGGTCACTTCGTCGACCCCCGCATCACGCCGCTCACGACCCACTTCTGCGCCACGATGTAGACGACCAGCAGGGGTGCCAGGGCCATCAGGTACGAGGCGAAGGCCACGGTGTAGTTCGTGTTGAACTGGCCCTGGAAGATGAACTGCGCCAGGGGCAGCGTGCGCGCCGACGGGTCGGACAGGATCACGAGCGGCAGCAGGAAGTCGTTCCACGCCCAGACGCAGGTGAGGATGCCGACCGTGGCGTTCATCGGCGCCAGCAGCGGGAACACGACCTTCCAGAAGACGCCCCAGGTGCTGGCGCCGTCCATGCGCGCTGCCTCCTCGAGCTCGATCGGGATCGAGTTGATGTAGGCGGTGAAGATGAAGATGTTGAACGACAGCCCGTAGACGGTATAGAGCAGCACGAGGCCGACTGGGGTGTCGAGGCCGAGCAGCGCGGTCTCCTTCACCACCGGCAGCATGATGATCGGGAACGGCACGAAGATCGCGGCCAGGAAGTAGAAGTACAGCCCGCGGAAGAACTTCTTGTGCATGTTGCGCGCGATGGCGTAGGCGACCAGCGAGTTGGTGAAGAGCGTCAGCACGACGGCTCCCACGGTGATGAGCGCCGTGTTGAGCAGCGCCTGCGGGAAGTTCGTCAGCTGGTACGCGTCGACGAAGTTCTGCCAGCGGATCTCGGTCGGCAGCTCGAAGCCGGTGCCGCCCAGCTGGTCGGGCGTCTTGAGCGACGTCACGATCGTGAAGTACAGGGGGAGGAGCACCGTCAGCGAGCAGACGGCGATCAGCGCGGTGAGCCACCAGTTGGTGCCTCCCGTGCCGCCGTCGAGGCGACGCCGGCGACGCGACCTCGGGGGCGTGCCGACCGACCCCGTGCCGACGCCGTCGGAGCTGCCGGGGTCGACGGGGCTGGTGGTGGTCTGGAGGGCCTCAGCGCCCTGGATCGTCGAGCTCATCAGAACGACGCCTCTCTGCGCTGGAGGAAGCGCAACTGGATGAACGACACGAGGATGATGACGAAGAGGTACAGCACGGCGTTGGCCATCTGGTAGCCGTACTCGCCGCCCTGGAACCCGCCGCGGAAGATGACGAGCGCGATCGACTCGGTCGACGTGCCGGGGCCGCCGTTCGTCAGGGCGACGATCTGGTCGAACACCTGCAGGAACGACTTGAACGACAGCACCATGTTGATGGTGAAGTAGGCGCCGATCAGCGGGAACGTGATCGACCGGAACTGCCGCCACGACGACGCGCCGTCGATGCCGGCCGCCTCGTACAGCTCGGCGGGGATGGTCTGCAGCCCTGCCAGGTAGAGGATCACGTTGAACGCGCAGGCCTGCCACACCGTCGTGATGACGATGCCGACCCAGGCCCACTGCGGGTCGGCCAGGATGTTGGCGCCCGGCAGCCCCATCGACTGCAGGATCGTCGGGAACGAGTTCGCGAACAGGTAGTTGAAGACGTAGCCGATGATGAGGATCGCCAGCACGTAGGGGATGAAGAAGATCCCGCGGAACGCCGTGCGGAACTTGATGCGCGAGTTCAGGCCGAGCGCGATGGCGAGCGAGATCACGTTGACGGCGATCGTCGACACGATGGCGAAGCCGAACGTGAACAGGTACGACGCGATGACGCGGTCGTCGCGGAACAGGTTGAGGTAGTTCGACAGCCCGACGAAGCTCCACGTGCCGTAGCCCGCGTAGTTGGTGAGGCTGAAGAACATGCCCGTGACGACGGGGATCGTGTGCAGGCCGAAGAAGATGACGACGGCCGGCACGACCATCCAGTAGAAGGCGCGGGGCGTCTTGCCCTGGCCGGCGCGGCGCGTCGGCTGTCGCTTCGAGGAGGCGCGGGACGACCCCTCGGGGCCGGCGTCGGTCGTCGGCCGCGGTGCGGTGGCGGTCATCACTTGCCTTCTCTCTGCGTGGTGGTGCGGGCGGCGACCTTGCTCCACTCGTCGTCGAGGTCGGTGAGGAACTCGTCCACGTCGCCGGTGATGACCAGGGTCTGCAGCATGTTGACCAGCGGGATCGACGCCGGCACCTGGTGGTCGATGAAGCCGATGATCCGGCCGCTCGTGAAGTACGGCTCGAGCCCCGCGAGGGCAGGGTCGGTGTTGGGCTCGGCGTCGTTGAGAGGCGAGAAGGTGGACTGCGACTCCGAGTAGGCCTGCACCACCTCGGGCGACATGAGGTAGTCGACGAAGCGCTGCGCCTCCTCCTTGTGGGGGCTGTCACGGCCGATGGACAGGCCGACGTCGACGCCGGAGACCGCGATGCGGTCGTCCGCGTCCTCGGTCACGGGATAGGGGAAGGTGCCGATGGAGGCGTCGGGCGCGTTGGCGCGGATCGCCGGGATCGCGTACGAGCCCTGCAGGTACATCGCCGACTCGCCGTTCGCGAAGGCGAGGTTGCCGGCGTTGTAGTCGCGGCTGGCGAAGTCGTCCTGGCAGTAGGAGAAGAGCTGCACCTCCTTCTCCATGGCGGGGCCGAAGTCCTTGCTGAACGACACGGCGCCGCCCTGCACGTCGGAGCCCTCGGCCCGCAGGTCGTCGAAGAACCCGTCGGGCATCAGCGCGCCGCCGAGGTTGACGAAGGCGGGGCCGGCCGTCCACGCGTCCTTCATCGTGCAGTAGAACGGCGCGATGCCGGCCTGCTCGAAGGTGTCGGCGGCGGCGATCAGCTCGGTCCACGTGGTGGGGACCTCGACGCCCTGGGCCGCGAAGATGTCGGGGTTGTAGATGATGCCCGAGGCGTTGTTGGCGAAGGGGAGGGCGTTGACCTCCTGCCCGTTGCCCTGGTCGCAGCTGCCCAGATCTTGCACGATCTCCTGCACGGCGGGGTTGACCGTCTCGGCGGAGGGCTCGTCGCTGAGGTCGGCGAAGACGCAGGCCCGCGCCAGCTCGGCGAAGTTGCCGCTGACGTTGAGCGTCAGCACGTCGGGCACCTTGTTCTTGACGAGCAGGGTGCGGATCGCCGTGTCGGGGTCGGGCACCGCGTTCTGCACCACGCGGATGTCGGGGTTCTCGGCCTCGAAGTCGGTGATGATGTCGGCGAAGTCCTGCACCGCCTCCGGCTTGAACTGGAAGAAGTCGAGCGTCGTGACGCCGTCGGCGTCGGAGCCGCTGCCGGGCGCGCAGCCGGTGAGGCCGGCGAGGACGACGGCCGTGCCGAGGGCGGCTGCGGCCAGGCGGCCGCGGTGCCTGCCGTGGCTCGGACCAGGCCTGTTCCGGTCAGTGAAGGGGGATCGGGGACTCACTGTGCGCCTCCTTGCGCTGGGGGTGCGGCCGGGGCCGCGGGGGGTCGTGCTGTGCGCCCTCCTCAGAATTCAGGAGGTGCGGGTCGGGGATTCCTGATCGGTGCACGGATCAGGACGATCGGTCTCCCCCTCGCGAGGATCAGGCGGGATGTTCCTGAATGAGGAGAGGGAGGGGCGGGGGCTAGAGGGCGGTGGCCACGAGCAGGACGAGCTGCTCGGGGAAGAGGACCGGGGCCTGCACGCCGCCGAGGCGGAGGGCGCGGCCCGTGAGGACGACCCCGTCGAGGGCCCAGGCGAGCGGGGACTGGCCGGGGCCTCCGACGGTGGCGGTCGGCGCTGCGAGGGCGACGCGGTACTCGCGGTCGTCGTCGAGGCCGGGCAGCGTGACGGGGCCTGCCGGGTAGCTGGCGCTCGTCGCGACCTGCGTGAACGTGTAGAGCGCGCGGCTGCGGTCGGCGGCGACGACTCCGCGCAGGTCCATGCCGGGGTCGGGCAGGTCGGCGTGGACGACGGCTCCGGTGTGGAGGAGCGACCGGTTCGCCTTGTGCACCGCGATCCAGGCGGCGAGCTCGTCGAGGGTGGCGTCGTCGACGTCGGGCGAGCTGATGTCCCACTCGACGCCGAAGTGGCCGGGCAGGGCGACCCCCGCACGGAACGACAGGTCGTGGCGACGCCCGGTCGAGTGCGAGCGGGGCCCGCTGACGTGCGCTCCCATCAGCTCGTGGGGCACGAGCAGGCCGGTGTGCTTCTGGTTGACGAGGCGTTCCATCGGGTCGATGCAGTCGCTCGTCCAGATGCGGTCGGTGTGGTCGAGGATCCCCAGGTCGACCCGGGCCCCGCCGGAGGCGCAGCTCTCGATCTCGACGCCGGGGTGACGGCTGCGCAGCTCGTCGAGCAGGCGGTAGAGCGCGACGACGTTCTCGTGGACCGCCGGTCGTGCCGGGGCGCCGGCGCCCGCCTCCAGCAGGTCGCGGTTGTGGTCCCACTTCAGGTAGGCGATGTCGTGGTCGGTGAGCAGCGCGTCGAGCTTGTCGAGGATGTACGCGAACGCGTCGGAGTTCGACAGGTCGAGCACCTGCTGCTGGCGGGCGATCGGCGGCAGGCGCCCCTCGCCGGGTCCGAGGATCCACTCGGGGTGCGCCCGCGCGAGCTCGCTGTCGGGGCTGACCATCTCGGGCTCGACCCAGATGCCGAACTGCATGCCGAGGTCGGTGACGTGGTCGATGATCGGCGCGAGCCCGTCGGGCCAGACCGTCTCGTCGACCCACCAGTCGCCGAGCGCGGTGGTGTCGTCGCGGCGGCCGTGGAACCAGCCGTCGTCGAGCACGAAGCGCTCGATCCCGACGCGGGCGCCGGCGTCGGCGAGGGCGCTGAGGCGGCCGAGGTCGTGGTCGAAGTAGACGGCCTCCCACGTGTTGAGGGTCACGGGACGCGGCGTCGCCGGGTGGATCGGGCGGGCGCGCAGGAGGCGGTGGAACCGTGCCGAGAGCTCGGTGAGCCCGTCTCCCCACGAGCCGAGCGCCTCCGGCGTCTCGTAGCTCTCGCCCGGCCCGAGCCGGATCTCGCCCGGGGCCAGCAGCTCGGCGACGCGGGTGTGGGTGGCGCCGGTGACGAGGCGCTCGACGCTGACGCGGTGGTTGCCGCTCCAGGCGAGGTGGGCGGCGTGGACGAGGCCGCGCTCGAAGCCGAAGCCGGGCGTGCCGGTCGCGACGAGCAGGGTGGCGTCGGCTCCGGGACGGCCGCGGCGGCTCTCGCGGTCGTAGCGGCCGATCGTGAGGTCGTGCCGCTGGGGCGTGCGCTCGCGGAGGTGGCGACCGGTGGTGTCGAGCACCTCGCCGGCGGTGTGCGGCAGGGGGAAGCTCGCCGCGAGCTCGCCGAGCTCGTAGGTGGCGGCGGTGTCGAGTGCGGCGGCGGCGGAGGCGTCGAGGCTGTGGCCTTCAAGGTCGTGGGCGTCATCGCCGGTCGAGCCGGCGGCGGTGTTGGTGAGGCGGAGGCGCTGGTGCAGCAGGCCGTAGGGGTCGAGACGCAGGGTGATGGTGATGCGGAGCTCGGCGGCGGAGTCGTCGGCCGTGATGGTCACGACGGTGCCGGAGGTGCCCGTGACGCCGGTGGCGCCGGTGTGGCTTTCGCTGGCTAGGGTGACACCGGTCTCGGTGGTGTCGTGCGCCTCCTTCGGTCTGTCGTCGTTCTCGGCGACGTCGAGGGCGGTGACGGCGAAGACGGGAGAGAAGGAGGCGCCGGCGCGGCTGCCGAGGAGGCCGGGGGTGCCCTGCCAGCCGTCGGACTCGAGGGGGAGGAGCGTGAGGCGGGCGGGCTCGTCGATGGCGCCGGAGGTGCGCTGGGCGCGGGAGGCGAGGACGACTCCGGCGAGGGCGCCGGCGCGGAGCTCGCCGAGGTCGGGGCCCCAGTGGACGATGCCGGGGAGGCCGGGGCCGGAGGTGTCGAGGACGACGCTCGTGCCTCCCTGGCGGAGGTGGAGCTCGGTCGTGCGGACTTCGGTGCGACGCTGCATGGGTTAGTTCTACGACGGAACTAATAGGCCTGTCAAGTGATCCCGGAAAGCCGAACAGCGCCTCCTTTTCGTTCGGCCTGGAAGATATGCTCGGTCGCATGACGACGACGGAGCCGGTGCTGGGCGAGTCCGGGCGCGAGCTGGTGCGCGAGGTGCTGATCCACGGGCCGATCGCGCGGGCGGAGCTCGGGCGCCGGCTGGGCCTGTCGCCGGCGAGCCTCACGCGGCTGAGCAAGCCGTTCCTCGACCGCGGCCTCTTCGTCGAGGGAGCCGTCGAGCTCGCCGGAGCCGTCGGCCGCCCCGCCAAGCCGCTCGACGTGCGCGTCGACCTGCAGCGCTTCGTCGGCATCAAGCTGACCGGCGACCAGGCGCTCGGGGTGCTGACCGACCTGCGGGCCAAGGCGCTGGGCGAGCACGTCGCCGACCTCGCCGGGCACTCGCCCGAGGAGGTGGTGGAGGCGCTGGCCGCGGTGGTGGAGGCGCTCGCCGGGTCGGGTGGTGACGTCGCGGACATCGCGGGTGTCGGGGTGAGCATCGGCGGCAAGGTGACCGGGCAGCAGGTGGTGCTGCGCGCGCCGTTCCTCGAGTGGCGTGAGGTGGACCTCGGCGGGATGCTGTCGCGGCGGCTCGGGCTGCCGGTCGTCGTCGAGAACGACGTGGTCGCGCTGACGGAGGCCGAGCGCTGGTTCGGTCTCGGGCGCGGGATCGACGACTTCGCGGTGGTGACGACCGGGGCCGGAGTCGGCTACGGGCTGGTGATCCACGGGCGGCAGGTCATCACGCCCGACACGGGTCTCGGCCTCGGAGGGCACTTCCCCCTCGATCCCACCGGTCCGATCTGTGCCGACGGGCACCGCGGCTGCTCGACGGCGATGCTCTCGACGACGAGCATGTGCGCCTCGGCGGCCGTCGGCCTCGGCCGGCTCGTCAGCTACGAGGAGCTGCTGGCGCTCGCAGCCTCAGGCAACGCGGTCGCGGTGCAGGTCGTCGGCACGGCCGGACGGTCGCTCGGGCGCATGATCGCCGCGGTCGCGAACCTCACGATGGTCGGGACGGTCGTGCTCTCGGGCGAGGGCATCGGCCTGGTCGACGTCCCCGTCGCGGCGTCGGAGCTGCGTGCCGGCATCGCCGCCGACCGAGACCCCGACGCGTCGGAGGTGCGGGTCCTCACCGGGGACGCCGACTTCGGCGCGTGGGCGCGTGGTGCGGCGGCGGTGGCTGTGCAGGCGCGGATCGGTGCCCTTGGAGCGTAGGTAAGCCGTTTCGCAGTAGCAGGTTCCCGTTCTGGCCGCGTCTTTCTAACTAAGCGTCTCGCCTGACTGCGTCCCAGGCCTTGGGCACCGTCTGCTAGCCCGACTGAAAGGACTGCCACGCTAGATCGTGTGTGGCACCTTTTCGCTTCCACAGGATCCGTCGGCTGTGCCTGTATGACTTCGTCTAGTCCGTCGAGAGGACGGCGGAACTGGCGGTGAGTAGGCGGGCCAGATGTTCCTGCGTTCGACTATTGGCTTGGGCACCGGTGGACAGGGCTTCCTGTAGCCAGCCCGGCCCCTTTCTCGCCGTGACCTCAGGGGCAAGGCGCTCCAACTCACCGACTCGCACGAGTACGATTCCTATCGTCTCTAGGTAAGTAAGGAACTTAAGGAGGGCAGCTCGTGCTTCGCCCTTGAACGCATCCACACCATAGGCCTTCACTTCCGCCCAAGGAGATTCGCGACTTCGGGCCTGCGCGAGCAATTCCTCGCGAATGGTTGCAGTAAAGGGCTCTTTTCGCCTGTCACTAAACAAGGCTGCAATCGCATCTAGGACGTGCCCGGTGCTTACGGCGTCTCGCGGGGCTCGTTGAGCCGCGGTCGCTTGCCTCCAAGTACCCCTTTCCATGTCACCCCACTGACCCCCCATGGCCACTATGAGGCGGCCAATTGCTGCTTCGTCGTTCAGCATGTCAAGGTCGGGACTCGCGACGACCGGAACGGCTATAGCTCGAAGAGTTCGCGCGACCTTCCACATGGCGTCTTTTCCACCCGTCGGGATGAAGAGCATTTCGTTTCGCGGTAGGTGGTCTGCCTTTTCTTGAAGGTGATCTAGGGCCGCATTTAGGTATGCGCAATCTCCTTCCGCCTCTCCCAACACGACGACTCTGTGAAACAGCCCGTCAAGAACGTTGGTGTACTTCAAGACCGGATCGTGCCAGAGGTCTTTCAGCTGATCGGAATTTAATTGGTGAGCTCGCGTTGGTCCATTGGTTCTGCTGACTCGCACTACAGATACCTCAACGCCGGAGTCGAGAAGCCCTGTTAGCAAACTGCGATCATGCGTTGCGACAAAGATCTGCACACCTCGCTCAACGGCAAGTGCGCCAAGTTCGGCACCAAGCGCGTGAGCCTGCGGTGGGTGCAGAAAGGCCTCGGGCTCGTCAAGGACGATGACCGGGTATGTAGCTGCGATGACAGGCATAACTTGGCCAAAGAACCCGCGCATACCGTCACCTTGATCGTCAAGGGGCCGAAGTCCAGTCATGGCTGCCCGGTAGTCAGCAGGTATGTTGTCGATCGTGGGCGCGGCAGCGTCAATTTTACCAACGCGTAGGCGAATTGTCCGGCCCAGTGTGTCAAGGGTCAGGGGTTCCCCAAACACTGATTGTGAGGTGGCGCTAAGTCGATCACGTAATTCACGAGAATCCTGGAGGGTGTGGATGGGATGCACCGCCGGATCGTCACCCGACTCCCGCATGTCGGCGGAACCGCCGATAGAGAATCTACCGGCAGCATTGCCATAAAACGTAAAGACACTGTTGAGTTGGCCCAACCCGCTTTCTTGCTGCTGCCATAGGTACGAAATGGTTGCGGGGTCGTGGATGGTGCCAGCGCGTGCGAAGCCCATGTTCGTACCATCGACGGTGAACGGTGCAGTTTGCCCTATCCATTGGAGCATGTCACCAGTGGTCCCGCTGGTGTTAAGTTGGACAGACTCTACGGACTTCATAGGTGGACGTGCTTGACCAGGGTACTGCTGCATCCACTCGTGCACCTCTCGCAATATCGTGGATTTACCTGCGTTGTTCGAACCCACCAGCACCGTGACACCAGACGATTGGGGCCGGATGACGTCACCGCTCTTCAGGACGATATCTCCGACGCTGAAGTGGAACGCACTGGGGTCTCCGATAGTCCACTCGGGATTACGGGATGCGTAGAGAGAGGCAAAAGTTTCCATGTCGACACGCTGCACATTGCTGAGCATTGCAGAATAAGGCGCCCTTTGCGACAAGCTCGTCGGATTTGGCCTGTTCTGGGCATGCAATTCGTACCCGCCGCCGATATACGCTGCTGCGAGCAGATTCGGGCGAGTGCATTCCCGAGGCGAGGAACCGTGGGAGAACGTCAAGCAAGTCTGAGATGTCGATAGCAGCTGTCGCCGCGCCTGAGGCTATGGGGTGGGCAGCGCGAATGGTGTCGGCAGCGCGTCGGAAAGGGGAGGCCGGATCGGCTGTCTCCAGTCGCGCAGCATCTGCTGTCCAAGTCGCTGCGCGCGGCCGCGAGCTGGAGCGCGCGGTCGCAAATCGCATTTCGGTTAGCGTGATCCGTCACATTGCCGTTGTTGGCGGGGCCTACGACGTGAAGTCTCGTGCCGCCGTTCCCGGTCGCGCTGCAACTGTTGAGATCGCTTCACTCGCGGGGCGCCAGGTCAGGACTAAGAAGACGGACTTCATGGCGTGCCCCAAGACCGCGGTCTTCGGCACGAGGGGCCGCCTTGACAAGGGGGCAGGGTTGCGGGACGCCGACTTGCTCGGAGGCTAGGTTGCGCGAGCCGCAGATGCTGTATGCGGCCCGTGTCCGCCTCAGTTGCCTGATTCGGCTTGGGCTCGCTCGGCTGGCTCTTGCTCATCCACGGCTTGTGCGTCGTGAATCCTGTTCCAGTAGGGAATGAAGGTAAGTCGGAGCATGAACCACCAGCAATGCAGCGACTGCGCGGAGTTCACCCACGAGTCATTGACGAGCCCATGCGCGATCTCGTTTCGAAGGTTTGGTCCAATGGGCCCACAGAAAAAGGCACGAATGGCATAGGCGATATCATCCCCAAGAATATCTGCTGCAATTTCACGGGCCATGAGGGCCGATAAGCCAACTTCGTTCTCTATTCCCTGTCCGTCTATGGTCGTGGTCGCCTGGCCGGCGTTGCGGAAATGCGTTCGGACCAGGTGCTCGAGTTGCGGTGTGAGTAGCTGGGCTGCCGTGGCGAAGTCACCGTTGAAGCCATAGAGGAGCGCTTGCGCGTAGAGCATTTCGCGGTCGGCCGGAACGATAGAGCTCCCGTGCGTGACTTGGAGAAAATCGCCAACCGACAAGGTGTGCTCGTTGGTGAGCGTCAACCACGCTGGCGCTAGATATGCCTGTACCTCGAGCCCAATCCGAAATTCGTACCCCTGCACGAGTTGGCGCCAGATGCTTGGATCCTCACCATAAATGGGCTCCCCACCCTGCCCTGCTGAACGATGCACCACTCGCCCGTCGTGCGAGTAGTGCACGTTTGAAAACAGGCTTTGAAGTGGGTGCTTCTGAATCAACTCTTGAGCAAACTGTCTGTCATGGGCTAAGGATGCGATGGGCGTGAGGCCTGTGAAAGCACGGAGGGCCTCGAGCGGGCTTTTGTTCGAGACTGCTTCGATGCTGGTTCTGCGGAGGTCACCCAGGTCCGCGGATTCGGATTGAAAGACTCCCATCGACCCCAAGGCGGCTGCGCCTGCCGTGCGAATTCTCGAGGCTATTTCCTGAGTGAGATCCCCCGCTCCGAGAGCTTCTCGTCGTGAACGAGGGATTCGACGCAGTTCCTTCAGGGCTCTCTCATAGAGGTATCCAGATTTAGGGGCTGAATTAGAGCCAGGGGAAACGGCGAGGGTTTCGGCTTCCGACATGAGGCTCTGGACGACCGCAAAACGCTCCTCGTCGGCGCGGCCTTTCTGGCCGGCCTTCGAATACCACTCTGCGGCACGGTCGAGATAGGCGCGGGCTTGCTCAGGGTCGACCAATTCGGGATCTGTGCCAATGTCATGCATGCGGGCTGCGATGCCGCTCGCGCGAGTTCGAGCCAGACCATGTTTAAGGAGGAGATCCGCACCCCATCCAGGAAAATCAGTGACGTCCGCCGTCAAAGCATGCTCGATGACAAGCGCCTCGAGGGTTCGCACTCCGTCCTGCAGCGGTTTCCCGTAGCGGAGTCCAACTCGCAAACCGCGGTCCAGGATCACTTGATCTTGTCGCCGCGACACCCGCACAAGGTCGAGTTCACTGAGGGCGGCCAGCTCATGATTGAACCAACCAACTCGCTCTCCACCAGATGATCGAATAGCTATGACGTCGCAGATGCGAGCGCGCAGGATGAGATCGGGGACCAGAGACGCCAGGTCCGTGAGAATCTCAATTTCGTCATCAGATAAGTCGGAGGGAACGGCTGACCGTCCCTCACGCATGTTGAGCATGGGTTCGTAGGGCTGGGACAAGTCGTCTGGGCGGCACATGAACGACGCGACATGGGCTAGGAGCGTGCGAAGCCTGTCGACATCCTGGTCGTTTGAGCCTGACTCGGCATTTGAGAGTCGACTCCACAGCGATGGAAGCCGCTCCTCATCCTCGCTGGGTTCGTCCCGGAAAGCGCCGCCAACCTCAAGTTCTTTCAACGCTCGAATCCATGCAGCTGAACGATCTGCCGGTGTTTTTTGAGCATCGTTCATACTGTGACTTTAGACCGATCTAGATGCGTCCAGAAAGTTAGTGCCCTGAGTGGGTCGAGTGCGCCTGCAGGACGAACTCTGCCTTGCTGGCATCGTGAACATTCGGACTTGGCAGTCTCTGCGTCGAGGGCGGCGGCGCCGTATTCTTAGATACACTTCCCCGTTTGCCTCCTTGAGGCAGGGCGGGCGTTGTCCTGATTGAGGGGCCCTCAGTCTTGGGTGGAAGACAGCCCATCACGCGGGTCCTCGGGGCTCTTCGTGGCGGAAGGGCCTGACAACAGCCTCCTAACCTCGCTCCCCATTGAGCGGGCCTCTCAGGAAAGGCCGTCATCGGCGCCGACCTGCGCGCAGGGTCACCTCCGTAGCCGCCTCGCGACCGCCGCCCACACAACCGCCCCCACCCGAGTTGACTCGTACTGCCCCCATCACGCCGCCCAGGGGCAGAACCGCGACCCCGGGGCGGCCTGCCGCAGACGTCGGGCCTGCACCCCACGGAAGGAACCACCCATGAGCATGGAAGGCGCGGCCTGGAGCTCGCTCTACAAGATCTCGTCCGCGAGGGACGGCAAGCACGGCATCTCGCGCGAGTCCGTCCGGCGGATCATGACGTTCGCCGTGCCCTACCGGGCCAAGCTCGTCATCTTCATCGCGCTGTCCGTCGTGGGGGCGTTCCTCGCCGTCGCGACACCGGTGCTCGCCGGCCGCGTGGTCGACGTCATCGTGGCGAAGGGCGAGGTGTCGATGATCGTCCGGCTCGCCGTCCTCATCGCCGCCGTGGCCGTGGCCGACGCCGTCGTGTCGCTCATCACCCGCTGGTACTCGGCCCGCATCGGCGAGGGCGTCATCCTCGACCTCCGCACCGCCGTCTTCAACCACGTCCAGAAGATGCCGATCGCGTTCTTCACCCGAACCCGCACCGGCGCCCTCGTCAGCCGCCTCAACAACGACGTCATCGGCGCCCAGCAGGCCTTCAGCGGCACGCTCTCCGGCGTCGTCACCAACGTCGTCGCACTGATCCTCACCCTCATCGTCATGCTCAGCACCTCCTGGCTCGTCACGGTGCTCGCCGTCATCATGCTGCCGATCTTCCTGATCCCCGCCCGCCGCATGGGCAGCCGCCTCGCCGCCCTCCGCCGCGAGGCGGCCGACCACAACTCCGCGATGAGCACCCAGATGACCGAGCGCTTCTCGGCACCGGGCGCCACCCTCGTCAAGCTCTTCGGCCGTCCCGACGAGGAGGCGGAGGAGTTCCGCGTGCGCGCCGCCCGTGTCCGAGACATCGGGGTCCGCAGCGCTCTGCTGCAGTTCGTCTTCGTCACCGCGCTGACGCTCGTCTCCGCCCTGGCCCTCGCCCTCGTCTACGGCCTCGGCGGCTTCCTCGCCCTCGCCGGCCAGCTCGACACCGGCGAGGTCGTCACCCTGGCGCTCCTCCTCACCCGCCTGTACGTGCCGCTCACCGGCCTCGCCAGCGCCCGGGTCGAGATCATGAGCGCCGTCGTCAGCTTCGAGCGCGTCTTCGAAATACTCGACCTGGAGCCGCTCATCCAGGAGAAGCCGACCGCCTCCTCCGTCCCCGAGGGCCCGGTGAGCGTCGAGTTCGACGACGTCCGGTTCGCGTACCCGTCCGCGGACAAGGTGTCGCTCGCCTCCTTGGAGGAGGTCTCGACCCTCGACACCCGCGGCGGCGAGGAGGTGCTGCACGGCGTCTCGTTCCGCATCGAGCCGGGGCAGACCGTCGCCCTCGTGGGCACGTCGGGTGCGGGCAAGTCCACGATCGCCCAGCTGCTCTCGCGCCTCTACGACGTCGACAGCGGTGCCGTGCGCCTCGCGGGCGCCGACGTGCGCGACGTGACCTTCGCCTCCATGCGCCACACCCTGGGCATGGTCACGCAGGACGGGCACCTGTTCCACGAGACCATCCTCAGCAACCTGCGCCTGGCGCGGCCGGAGGCGACCGAGGACGAGGTGTGGGGCGCCGTCCGTCGTGCTCGGCTCGAGCCGCTGCTCCGCTCGCTGCCGGACCAGCTCGACACGATGGTGGGGGAGCGGGGCTACCGGCTCTCGGGAGGCGAGCGTCAGCGGATGACGATCGCGCGCCTCCTGCTGGCCCAGCCTCGCGTCGTCATCCTCGACGAGGCGACCGCGGCGCTCGACTCGACCTCGGAGGCCGCCGTGCAGGCGGCGCTGAGCGAGGCGCTCGAGGGGCGGACGGCGATGGTGATCGCCCATCGCCTCTCCACGATCCGCAGCGCGGACCTGATCCTCGTGGTCGAGGACGGCTCCATCGTCGAGCGCGGCACCCACGACGAGCTGCTCGCCGCGGCCGGCCGCTACGAGGAGCTGCACCGCACCCAGTTCGCCGTGCAGAAGGACGTGACGGCCGACGAGGAGGCGGCGGTCCGGCCGTAGGACCGGCTCGGCGAGTGGTTCGATGACCCTCATGACGAACCCGCCGAACATCGCACGAGTCACGGTCCAGGGCGCCGAGGTCTCCCGTGACCACGACCTCGGCGGCGAGCCGGTGTTCGAGTTCGAGACCGATCGGGGCAACTCGTACCGCGTCACGGCCGAGGAGGCGGGACGGCAGCGGACGTGGACCGTCACCCGCCTGTCGACTACCGGGGACGTGCCGGCAGGGACCGTCCGGCACGACAAGCCGTGGCTGATCTTCGGCTCGAGCGCCCACCACTACTACCGACCGGGCGCCCGGACCTCGTCAGGGTTCCAGAACGACCTCTGGAACGCCGTGCAGTCGCTCGCCGAGTGAGGGCGGCTTGACCCCCGAGAGGCGTCAGAGGACCGCGTAGGCGATGACGGCGGCCGCCACCACGCCGGCGGCGCAGTAGGCCGACAGCGTTCGGCGCGACATGGACCGGTCCGCACGGATGTCCCTCACGCCGAGCACGATCGCGACGACGGCGATGACGACCGCCACCGCGACGCCCGCCAGGATCACCGTACGCATCACGCGTCGACCGTAGTGCTCCCTGCCCCGTGGCGGCCGGTCACGTCTCGTGCGGCCAGCAGGTCAGGGTGTCGGGGCAGCAATGCGTCGGGTCAGGCGCGGGCGGCCCGCACATACGCGACGATCGCGTTCGCGTGGCCGTGGCCCATGCCGTGCTCGGACTTCAGCCAGGCGACGACCTGCATGTGAGTGTCGTGGTCGAGGCGCTCGTCCACGAGGTCGAGCCACTCCTGGACCGGGCGCCCGTAGGTCTTCTCGATGCTCGGGAAGTACGACGCGGGGCCCTTCAGCTTCGCGCCGTCGGCGGGCGGCTCGGGGGCGAGGACGCGGTCTCCGGACATGGCTCAGAGGGTAGCGGCCGGGCCCGCCGGGTGCGTCGTATTCCGTCTCGTTCTGAGCATCCCGTCCGGCCTCGACGCGACGTGATGCTCAGAACAGGACCGCGTCAGGGCGTCGCGCCCTGGCCGCCGGTCTCGAGCGCCCACGCGGTCACGTGCACGACCGACCCCGCGACGACGTCGAGCTCGACGGGCCACGAGCCGCGTTCGTCGGTCGCGAAGGGCGCCGCGAAGAGGGTCCTGGCGACGAGGGCGTCGGAGGTGGCGCCCGCGTCCCAGCCCAGTGTCGTGACGGCCGAGGCCCCGGCGGGCAGCTCGAACTGGTCGTAGCCCGGGTCCTCCGCGAGGAACGACGCGCCCTGCTCGACGGTGACCGCGAGCTCGTTGCCGTTCTGGTCGGCGAAGGCGACGTCGGGATAGCCCTCGACGACGCACGAGGCATCCGTGAAGTTCGTCAGCCGCAGCGTCTGGCTGCGGTGACCCGTCGCCGCGCCGGTCTCCCCGAGCAGCAGCATCGCCTGGTCCCGGGTGCACCACGACGGATCGCGGTCCGGATCGCGGTCGGGATCCAGCGTCGGGACGGGCGTGCCGTCAGCGTACGGGTCGGGGAGGGCACCCAGGCCGGGGTCTGCGCCCTCGGCGACCGCCGCCTCCTGCGCGGACGCGACGCGTGCCGCACGCTGCCCGAGCGCGCCGGTCGCGACGACCGCAGCGGCCGCGACGACGGCGGTCGTGACGAGGACGGCCTGCCGCCGACGGGCGGCGGAGCCCGTCGCAGGGGTCGTCCGGTCCTCGGGCCCGGAGGGCGACGTGGCCGTGCCCGTCGCGTGCCGCCGGACGAGCAGGGCAGGCAGCCAGCCCTGCACCACTCCCCACCAGGCGCCGACGGTCGCGCCCGTGCCCAGGCCGTCGAGGAGCATGCGGAGGCGCGGTGCCGGGAGCGCGCCCACGATCGTCGCGAGGTCCAGGGCGAGGCCGGCCGAGCCTCCTGCCAGGACGAGCGCGAACCAGGCGAGCGCGAACCGCGCGGTGCGGTCGTCGACCCGACCGGCGAGCGGGACGAGGAGGCGAGCGACGAGGAAGACGACGGCTGCGGCCAGCAGCGTCGTGCCCACGCCCCAAGCCCAGGGGCGCACCCCGGGCGAGAACGGGACGGTCGCGGGCAGGACCGCGCCGACGCTGGCCGGCAGCACTCCGCTCCAGCTGACGGCGACGGCCAGGCCTCCGCTCACGAGCCACAGCGCCGCGGCCGTCGCCGCTGTCGTCACGGCGCCGGGTCGAGACGTGTGCGGGGGAAGTCGGGCGTCACCATCGGTCATGGGACGAGTCCATCACGTCGGCGCGTCGGCATCATCCGCCGGGGGGAGCATCGTGAGTCGGGTCGGGTCGGGTCGGGTCGAGTCGGGTCGGGTCGAGGGCGTCATGCTCGACGGAGGACGCGTCGGTCGTTCGACGGCCTGCGGGCAGCCTCAGCCGACGCTGCCGGGATGCTGCGCTCGAAGCCGGCCTGCCCGCTGCGCGACGGCCGACAGGACGTAGGCCGCCGCGAGGGCTGCGTAGACCAGCGCCGAGACGACCGCGACGGCGGCTCCGTCGTCGCCGGCGGCCAGGGCGAGGACTGTGCTCAGCCCCTGGAGGATGAAGAACCCTGCCATCACGACGCTCGAGGTCGTCCCGCCGGTGAGGCGCCACGCGGGACGAGGAGGGGCGGTCGGCTCGTCTTCTGCCCGGAAGGTGCGCCCGCAGAAGACGACCGTGGCGACGGTGACGGCCAGGAGCGTGAGGGCCCCGGCCGTGGGGCCGAGAAGGAACATCGCGAAGAACCCGAGGGCGAAGCCGAGGACGACCGCCACGAGGACGACGCCGACCTTCGAGGTGGCCGAGGTGATGCGGAGTGCCATGTCGCTCCCGTCGTGGTGGAACGTGTGGGTCACTCGACTCTAGGGGGCGAGATCGCCTCGGCGGTCGGTGTTCCGGAAGGTCGCCGGGGGCGTCAGATGGCCTCGGGGCCGCCGAGGGTGCGGGACTCGACGAGCACGTCCGGTCCGAGCCGAGTCAGGTGCGACGCCAGGTCGTCCGTCGCGGCCCGGAGCTGCTCGTCGGTCATGGGTGCGAGGGCGTCGAGGATGAAGAGGGAGCTCGTGGTGCTGTCGCGCAGCTGCGTTCGTCGGCCCTGGCGCCAGTTCCACCGTCGGCAGGTGACGCCGGCGTCGTCGCGCCAGACGACCTCGCCGGCGTCGGGGTGCTCGGTCACGTCGGCGCCGCCGGCCGCCGTGTCGAAGTCCTCGTCGCCGGAGGCGCGGGTCAGGTGGGCCGCGCCGACGTAGTGGTCGAGGTCCTCACCGCCGAGGGGCACCTGGTGCAGGACGGAGATGGCGTTGTAGACGTCGGTCAGCCTGTTCACCCGCGGCAGGCCGCCCTCGGCGCGGCGGAGGAGTGCCTCGAGGCTGTTCCGGGTGCGCTGGGGCTTCGCCCCGAAGCTGCGGTAGGCGTCGCGCCAGGCTGCGACGTGCGCCAGCTCCTCCACGGGGGAGTCGGCGAGCAGCGCACGGGCCTTCTCCTCGGCGGCGCTCAGGAGATCGTCGGACGCCTGGTCGCTGTCGCCGGGGGTGAGACCCGACACGGCGAGGAGGGACACCCGGTAGTCGGGCCGTAGTGCCAGGACGGTGTCGTCGATCCGGGCCTGGTCGAGCAGGTCGAAGGTGGTCATGGTCGGTCCTCTTGCAGTTCTTCGGACGGGGGCTGGGCGATGAGCTCGGGGCGCGAGGCGTCTCGGGACCATCCTCGTCGTGCGTCAGGGGACCCGGTGACGTGGCAGTGTCGACTCGCCGGTCCCTGTCGGGTCAACTATGAATGATTGACAGGACATTACGGCATGGCTAGTCTCATCCTGTCGCTGGCACCAGGGCGATGCACCCGCACCGATGCGCGGCGCAGTCACCACAACCAATGGAGGAATCGTGGTCACCAACACGTCCGGGAGCAGCCCTCGCACGGCGCTCCCCGCCCTGGTCTCAGGGCCGCACACGAAGAGACTGGGCACGGTCGCGGTCATCGCCACCTTCGGCGGCCTCCTCTTCGGCTACGACACCGGTGTCATCAACGGTGCGCTCGACTCGATGGAGGAGAGCCTGGGGCTGACCCCCGCCAGTGAGGGCATCATGGTCTCGGCCATCCTCATCGGCGCCGCCGTGGGCGCGTTCTTCATCGGCCGCATCTCCGACGCCTTCGGTCGCAAGCCCACGATCAACACCCTCGCGATCCTCTTCTTCTTCGCGGCCCTGGCGTGCGTGCTCGCCCCGACCTGGGAGTTCCTGACCGGAGCGCGGTTCTTCCTCGGCATCGCCGTCGGCGGAGCGTCGGTCACCGTCCCGGTGTTCCTCGCCGAGCTCGCTCCGACCGAGCAGCGCGGCGGGCTCGTCAGCCGCAACGAGCTCATGATCGTCTCCGGCCAGCTGGCCGCGTTCACGATCAACGCCGTCATCGGCAGTGTCTGGGGCGAGCACGACAACGTGTGGCGCTACATGCTCTCCGTCGCCGTCCTGCCGGCCATCGCGCTGTTCATCGGCATGTTCCGGGTCCCCGAGAGCCCTCGTTGGCTCATCGCCAAGGGCCGTGACGACGACGCGCTCGCCGTGCTCAAGCAGATCCGTGCCGACGACCGGGCCGTCGCCGAGATGGCCGAGGTCCGGCTGCTCGCCGAGGAGGAGAAGGAGGCCAAGAGCGCTCGTCTCGCCGACCTCGTGGCCGAGCCCTGGCTCCGCAAGATCCTCTTCATCGGCATCGGGTTGGCCGTGGCCCAGCAACTGACCGGGATCAACTCGATCATGTACTACGGCACCCAGGTGCTGCAGCAGTCGGGCTTCTCGCAGAGCGGCGCGCTGATCGCCAACGTCGGCGCCGGCGTCATCGCGGTCGTCGCGATGCTCGTCGCCCTGCGCGTGATCAACAAGGTCGGCCGACGCAACATGCTCATGTTCGGCTTCGCCGGCGTGACCGTCTTCCACCTGCTGATCGGCCTGTCGTCCCTGCTCATCCCCGAGGGCCTCGGCCGGGCGATCGTGGTGCTGATCTTCGTCATCTGCTTCGTCGGCACCATGCAGGGCACCATCGGCCCGCTGGTCTGGCTGATGCTCTCCGAGATCTTCCCGCTGAAGCTCCGCGGCGTCGGCATGGGCCTGACCGTGCTCATCCTCTGGCTGACCAACTTCGCCGTGAGCCTGCTGTTCCCCATCCTCGTGGCGGGCATCGGCATCTCGACGACCTTCTTCATCTTCGCGGTGCTGAACGCCGCCTCCCTCGTCTTCGCCGCCACCCGAGTGCCCGAGACGAACGGACGTTCGCTCGAACAGCTCGAGGAGGACTTCAGCACCGGAGCCATCTACGTCGTGAAGGACAAGAAGTGACGACCGACGAGACCACCACGAGTGCGCTCGACGTCCTCACCATGGGACGCATCGGCGTGGACATCTACCCGCAGCAGTCCGGCGTTCCCCTCGAGCAGGTCGAGACGTTCAGCAAGTCCGTCGGCGGCAGCGCGACGAACGTGGCCATCGCCGCCGCGCGGTACGGCCGCCGCGCAGCGGTCCTGACGCGGACCGGCAACGACCCGTTCGGCCGCTACGCGGTGCAGGAGCTCGAGCGGCTCGGCGTCGAGACCCGGCTGATCTCGACGGTGGAGGGCCTCCCCACGCCCGTCACGTTCTGCGAGATCTTCCCGCCCGACGACTTCCCTCTCTACTTCTACCGCCAGCCCAAGGCCCCCGACCTCATGATCAGCGCGGGCAAGCTCGACCTCGCGGCCATCGAGCAGGCAGGTGTCTTCTGGACCACCGTCACCGGCCTCAGCGAGGAGCCGAGCCGTCAGGCGCACCACGTCGCGTGGCAGGCACGGGCGCGCCGGCCGCTCACGATCCTCGACCTCGACTACCGGCCGATGTTCTGGAGCAGCTCCGAGGTCGCCCACCGCGAGGTCGAGCGCGCCCTCGAGCACGTCACGGTCGCCGTCGGCAACCGCGAGGAGTGCGAGGTCGCCGTCGGCGAGACCGACCCCGACCGGGCCGCTGATGCGCTGCTCGAGCGTGGCGTCGAGCTCGCCGTCGTCAAGCAGGGCCCGAAGGGCGTCCTCGCGAAGACGCGTGACGAGCGCGTCGAGGTGCCCGCGCACCTGGTCGAGGTCATCAACGGCCTCGGCTCGGGCGACGGCTTCGGCGGCGCCCTCTGCCACGGCCTGCTCGAGGGCTGGTCGCTCGACCGCGCCCTCCGCTTCGCCAACGCGGCCGGCGGCATCGTCGCCACCCGATTCGAGTGCTCCACCGCCATGCCGACGACCGCCGAGGTCGAGGCCGTCCTCGAGGAGGCGCACCGTGCCTGAGCAGACCGCCACCGTCGACGAGGCGGTCACCGTCCAGCAGTTCGACCGCCTCCGTGAGATCCGGGCGACCGAGCCGGAGCGTCTCGGCGAGGTCCTCGCCTCCCGCACGCGCCGCGCGCCGCTCGCGGGCGACGGCAAGCTCTTCATCGTCGCCGCCGACCACCCGGCTCGCGGTGCCCTCGGGGTGCGGTCCGACGCGACCGCGATGGCCGACCGGTACGACCTCCTCCGCCGCCTCGTCGTGGCTCTGGGGCGACCGGGCGTCGACGGGGTGCTCGGCACGCCCGACATCGTCGAGGACCTCGCGCTGCTCGGGGCCCTGGACGGCAAGGTCGTCGTCGGCAGCATGAACCGGGGCGGCCTGCAGGGCGCCTCCTTCGAGCTCGACGACCGCTTCACCGCCTACTCGGCCGGGTCGATCGGCGCCTCACGGCTCGACTTCGCGAAGCTGCTCGTGCGGATCGGCCTGGGCGACCCGGGCACCGCGGCGACCCTCGAGGCGACCGCCCACGCCGTCACGGAGTCGGCGGCGCTGCGCCTGCCGATCATGCTCGAGCCCTTCATGAGCGAGTGGCGCGACGGGCGCGTCGTCAACGACCTCACCGCCGACGCCGTCATCAAGTCGGTCGCCATCGCCTCCGGCCTGGGGGAGTCGTCGGCCTACAGCTGGCTGAAGCTGCCCGTCGTCGACGAGATGGAGCGCGTGATGGCGTCGACGACGCTGCCGACCCTCCTGCTCGGCGGCGACCCTGCCGGCCACCCCGACGAGACGTACGCCCGCTGGGGCGCCGCCCTCGCCCTCCCCGGCGTCCGCGGCCTCGTCGTCGGCCGCACCCTCCTCTACCCCGCCGACGGCGACGTCGCCGCGGCGGTCGACGTGGCCGCCGGCCTCGTGCACGCCGACGAGCCCGCCCGACGCTGACCGCGCCTCCTCTCGAGATCCGGAACGGAACCACCATGACCACCACCAGCACCTCCACGCCCACCGACGGCACCGTCGCCGCCGACAGCCGCCCCCTCGTCGCGCACTGGATCGACAACGTCGAGGTGCCCGGCGCCAGCGGCCGCACCGCCCCCGTCTGGGACCCGGCCCTCGGCGTCGTCACGAAGGACGTCTCGCTCGCCGACCGGTCCGAGATCGACGCGGCCGTCGCCTCCGCCGCCAGGGCGTTCCCCGCCTGGCGCGACCTGTCGATCACGAAGCGGCAGCAGATCATGTTCCGCTTCCGCGAGCTGCTCAACGAGCGCAAGGGGGAGCTCGCCGAGATCCTCACGTCTGAGCACGGCAAGGTGCTGAGCGACGCCCTCGGCGAGATCACCCGCGGCCTCGAGGTCGTCGAGCTGGCGACCGGATTCCCGCACCTGATCAAGGGCGAGTTCTCCCAGCAGGTCTCGACGGGGGTCGACGTCTACTCGACGAAGGCGCCGCTCGGCGTCGTCGGGATCATCAGCCCGTTCAACTTCCCCGCGATGGTGCCGATGTGGTTCTTCCCCATCGCGATCGCGGTCGGCAACACCGTCGTCCTCAAGCCCAGCGAGAAGGACCCGTCCAGCGCGATGTTCCTCGCCCGCCTCTTCGCCGAGGCGGGCCTGCCCGAGGGCGTCTTCAACGTCCTTCACGGAGACAAGGAGGCGGTCGACGGCCTGCTCACCCACCCCGAGGTGAAGAGCATCTCGTTCGTCGGCTCGACCCCGATCGCGCAGTACATCTACGAGACCGCCGCCAAGCACGGCAAGCGCGTCCAGGCGCTCGGCGGCGCCAAGAACCACATGCTCGTGCTGCCCGACGCCGACCTCGACCTCGTCGCCGACAGCGCGATCAACGCCGGGTTCGGGTCGGCGGGCGAGCGCTGCATGGCGATCAGCGTCGTCGTCGCGGTGGAGCCCGTGGCTGACGAGCTGATCGAGAAGATCACCGCCCGCATGTCGGGCCTCACGGTCGGCGACGGGCGCCGGAGCTGCGACATGGGCCCGCTCGTCACCGAGCAGCACCGCGACAAGGTGGCCAGCTACATCGACATCGCCCTCGGGGACGGCGCCGACGTCGTCGTCGACGGCCGGGGCGTCGAGGTCGACGGCGAGGCCGACGGCTTCTGGCTCGGCCCCACCCTGATCGACAAGGTGCCGCTGACCAGCCGGGTCTACACGGAGGAGATCTTCGGGCCGGTCCTCTCGGTCGTGAGGGTCGCCTCCTACGAGGAGGGCGTCGCGCTCATCAACGCCGGCGCGTACGGGAACGGCACCGCGATCTTCACCAACGACGGAGGCGCGGCGCGGCGCTTCCAGGCCGAGATCGAGGTCGGGATGATCGGCATCAACGTGCCGATCCCCGTGCCCGTCGCCTACTACTCGTTCGGCGGCTTCAAGGACAGCATCTTCGGCTCCGACAAGGCGTACGGGATGCAGGGCTTCGAGTTCTTCACGCGCGAGAAGGCGATCACGTCGCGGTGGCTCGACCCGAGCCACGGCGGCGTCGACCTGGGGTTCCCCCAGAACTGACCGACCGCAGGATTCTCCCCAGGCTGCTCGCTCGCGACCCCGCGGTCGCGGCACTCGATGATGAGGTGGACGACATGAACGACGAGACGCGCTGGTTCTTCCCCCGCGGCGACCTGGCTCGCGACAGCTGGCAGACCGTCGTCGACGGCGAGCTCGCCGGCTGGCAGCACACGGGCCTGCGCATCGGCGAGCTGGCCGGCGGTGCCGAGCTGCGCCTGCCGGCACGGCAGGTCGAGCGCATGGTCGTGCCGCTCTCGGGCGACGTCGTCGTCGAGTGGAGCGACGGCCGCGGCAGCTCGGGCACGGTCGAGCTCGCTGGTCGCCCCTCCGTCTTCGACGGCCCCGCCGACGTCGTGTACCTGGGCGTCCACACGGAGGCGCGGGTCACCGGGTCGGGCCGTGTCGCGATCGCCGAGGCGCCGGCCGACCAGGTGCTCGACGTGCAGGTGCTGCGCGCGGCCGACATCCCGGTCGAGATCCGGGGTGCGGGTCGCTCCACCCGGCAGGTGCACAACTTCGGCACGCCAGCGGGGCTGCACGCCCAGAAGCTGATCGTCTGCGAGGTGGTGACGCCGGCCGAGAACTGGTCGTCGTACCCGCCGCACAAGCACGACGAGTCGGTGCCCGGGACGGAGTCGCGGCTCGAGGAGATCTACTACTTCGAGTCCGCCGTCAGCCGTGGCCTCGAGGCCCCCGCGCAGGCCGACCCGTTCGGCATGTTCGCCACCTACGGCTCACCTGCCGGGCAGATCCAGGTGGACCAGCTCGTCCGCACCGGCGATGTCGCCCTCGTGCCCTTCGGCTACCACGGGCCCGCCGTCGCCGCCCCCGGGTACGACCTCTACTACCTGAACGTCATGGCGGGCCCCGATCCTGAACGCGCGTGGCTCATCACCGACGACCCGGCCCACGGCTGGGTGCGCACCCAGTGGGGATCGCAGGACCCGGACCCCCGCTTGCCCTACCTCCCCACCGCAGCACCGAAAGGACCGCGTCGATGACGACGAAGCGACTCACCGTCGGCCAGGCACTGGTCGAGTTCCTCGCCAACCAGTGGACCGTCGACGGCGACGTGCGTGAGCGCACGATCCCCGGCATGTTCGGCATCTTCGGCCACGGCAACGTCGCCGGCGTCGGCCAGGCCCTGAAGCAGTACCACGTCGACCGCCCCGGCCTCATGCCCTACCTGCAGGCCCGGAACGAACAGGCCATGGTCCACGAGGCCGTGGGCTACGCCCGCATGCACCGGAGGCGCGCCACCTACGCGAGCACCGCCTCCGTCGGCCCCGGCGCCGCCAACATGCTCACCGCCGCCGCGCTGGCGACGACGAACCGCCTCCCTGCGCTGCTGCTGCCGAGCGACACCTTCGCGACACGGGTCAGCGACCCGGTGCTGCAGCAGATCGAGATGCCTCACGACACCTCGCTGCAGGTGACCGACGCGTTCCGGCCCTTGTCGCGGTTCTTCGACCGGGTCGACCGGCCCGAGCAGCTGTTCTCCATCGCCCTCGCCGCCCTGCGGGTGCTGACCGACCCCGTCGAGACCGGCGCCGTCACCATCGCTCTCCCCGAGGACGTCCAGGCCGAGTGGCTCGACGTGCCCGAGGAGTTCCTGCAGCCGAGGGAGTGGCACATCCGCCGTCCGGTCCCCGAGCGCGGGCCCCTCGTACGAGCAGCGGCAGCGATCCGGTCCGCGAAGCGCCCGGTCATCGTCGCCGGCGGGGGAGTGCTCTACTCCGGCGCCGAGCAGCAGCTCGACGCCCTCGCCCGTGCGACGGGGATCCCTGTCGGGACCACGCAGGCCGGCGGCGGGTCGCTCGCCTGGGACCACCCGCAGTACCTCGGGGGGATCGGCGCCACCGGCACGACCGCCGCGAACCGGATCGCGGCCGAGGCGGACGTCGTCATCGGGATCGGCACCCGGTACAGCGACTTCACCACCGCCTCCCGCACCGCCTTCCAGGACGCGGACGTGCAGTTCGTGAACGTCAACATCGCCTCGTTCGACGCCTACAAGCACGGCTCCCAGCTGCCCGTCGTCGCCGACGCCCGCGAGGCCCTCGACGCCCTCGGCGCGGCCCTCGCCGAGCACACGGTCCCTGCCGAGCACGCGACGCGCGTCGCCGCCGAGAAGGCGGCGTGGGACGACCTGGTCGACGAGGCGTTCCTGCCGTCCGGGCTCGCGCTGCCGGGACAGCCGGAGATCATCGGCGCCGTCCAGGCGGCCAGCGACCCCACCGACGTCGTCGTCCAGGCGGCCGGGTCGCTGCCCGGCGACCTGCACAAGCTGTGGCGCGTCCGCGACCCGCTCGGCTACCACGTCGAGTACGCCTTCTCGTGCATGGGCTACGAGATCGCCGGCGGCCTCGGCGTCAAGCGGGGTGCCCCCGACCGCGACGTCGTCGTCATGATCGGCGACGGCTCGTACCTCATGCTCCACACCGAGCTCGTCACCGCCGTGGCCGAGGGCATCAAGATCATCGTCGTGCTCATCCAGAACCACGGCTACGCCTCGATCGGCCACCTGTCCGAGACGGTCGGCGCCGACCGCTTCGGCACCCTGTACCGCAAGCTCGACCCCGACTCCCTCGACTTCCAGGGCAGCGAGGTCCTCCCGGTCGACCTGGCGATGAACGCCCGCAGCTACGGGGTCGACGTCATCGAGGTGGAGCCGTCCGAGAACTCCATCGCCGACCTGAGCGCCGCGATGGCGACGGCGAAGGCGTCCCCGACGACCACCCTCATCCACATCAACAGCGACCCGCTCGTCTACGCCCCCGACGGCGAGGGCTGGTGGGACGTCCCCGTCGCCCAGGTCTCCACCCTCGACGCCACGGAGGCGGCCCTCGCCGACTACCGCGAGCACCGGTCCTCCCAGCGCCCGCTCCTGGGCTGACCTCCTCGACTCGATCTCACGACACACTCTCGAAAGGCACCGCCGCCATGACCGACACCGTCACCGATCCCGACGCCACACCCGTCGAGACCCCCTCCGCTCCGAATGACCGTGGGCTGCGCATCGGCACCGCCCCCGACTCGTGGGGCGTGTGGTTCCCCGAGCACCCCAGCCAGATCCCGTGGCCGCGGTTCCTCGACGAGGTGCAGCAGGCCGGCTACCGGTGGATCGAGCTCGGCCCGTACGGCTACCTCCCCACCGACCCCCATGAGCTCGAGGACGAACTCGGCAAGCGCGACCTGCTGCTGTCGGCCGGGACCGTCTTCACCGGCTTCCACAAGGGCGACGACCAGTGGCAGCGCGCCTGGGACCAGGCGCTCGCCGTCGCGGGGCTGGCCTCGGCGCTCGGCGCCGAGCACCTCGTCGTCATCCCCGACCTCTGGCGCAGCGACGCCACCACCGAGGTCCTCGAGGCCCGCACGCTCACCGACGAGCAGTGGGCGAAGCTCGGCGCGGGGCACGACAAGCTCGGCAAGGCGCTGCTCGAGGAGTTCGGGGTCAAGCAGCAGTTCCACACCCACGCCGACAGCCACGTCGGGACCTACCAGGAGACCGAGCGGTTCCTGGCCGAGACCGACGCCCGCTACACGAACCTCTGCCTCGACACCGGCCACTTCGCCTACTACGGCGGCGACAACGTCAGGCTCATCGAGGCCCACCCCGACCGCATCGGCTACCTGCACCTCAAGCAGGTCGACTCCGACCTCCGCTTCACCGTGCTGAAGAACGACGTGCCCTTCGGCGACGCCGTCGCGATGGGCGTGATGGTCGAGCCCCCGAAGGGCGTCCCCGAACTGGCTCCCGTGCTCGAGGCCGTGAGCCGGATCGACCCCGACATCTTCGCCATCGTCGAGCAGGACATGTTCCCGGTGGAGTCGATCGACCTGCCGCTCGGCATCGCCACCCGCACCCGCGAGCACATCTTCAGCTGCTCGCCCCGCGCCCGCCTCGTCTGACGACACCCGATCCGGAAAGAGAACCGACCATGACCTCCAGCACCCAGGACCTCCGCGTCGCCGTCGTCGGCGCCGGCATGATGGGCGCCGACCACGTCGCCCGCATCACCTCGACCATCAGCGGCGCCACGGTCGTCGCCGTCGTCGACCCCGACACCGCTCGGGCGACCGCCGCAGCAGCGACGGCGCCCGGCGCCGTCACCGCGGTCGACTTCGAGGAAGCCCTCGCGGCGACCGACATCGACGCGGTCATCATCGCCACCCCCGGTTTCCTCCACGAGGCCGTGCTGATGCCCGCGCTCGAGCGTGGGCTCGCGATCCTCTGCGAGAAGCCCCTCACGACCGACGAAGCGGCGTCCCTGCGCGTCCTGGAGGCCGAGCAGAAGCTCGACCGGCCCCACATCCAGGTCGGGTTCATGCGTCGCTTCGACCAGGGCTACCAGGACCTGCGCGCCCTCGTCGCGTCCGGCGACCACGGAGCCCTGCTCGCCCTGCACTGCGCCCACCGCAACGCGACCACCCCGCCGAACTACTCGGAGGAGATGCTGATCCTCGACTCCGTCATCCACGAGATCGACGCCGTCCCGTTCATCGCCGGCGAGCCCATCGTGGCCGTCGAGGTGAAGAAGCCCCGCCGCAACTCCCTGGCGCCGGGCGGCCTCCGCGAGCCGCAGTTCGTCATCCTCGAGACCGCCTCGGGAACCATGGCGATCGTCGAGATCAACGTCAACATCCAGTTCGGGTACCAGGTCACCACCGACGCCGTCTTCGAGAGCGGCGTCGCCTCGATCGGCCGCGAGACCGGCCTCCAGCTCACGAGCTCCGGCCGCACGGGAGTGCCCGTCTCGCCGACCTTCAAGGAGCGCTTCGGCGCCGCGTACGACACCCAGGTGCAGCGGTGGGTCGACGCCGCCCGCCGCGGCACGATCGACGGGCCCAGCGCCTGGGACGGCTATCTCGCCAGCGTCGTCGCGACCGCGGGGGTCGAGGCGCAGAAGACCGGTCGCCGGATCGAGGTCGACTACGCCATGGCCAAGCCCGCGTTCTACGACTTGGACGCCAGTGCCGGCGTCGTCCCGACGGAGGCGTGACCGATGGTGAAGATCGCCCTCGATCCCACACCGCTGCACCACAGCCACTCGCTGCTCGAGATCCCCGCGAAGGTCCGCGAACTCGGCTACGACCACCTCCAGCTGACGCCGCACGCCGACTTCATCCCGTTCTTCCGGCACCCCAAGGCCGACGACGACCTGGTCGACGCGTTCGCGGCCGCCTGCCGTGACGCCGACGTGCAGATCGCGTCGGTGCTGCCGGTGCTGCGCTGGTCGGGGCCCGACGAGGAGTCACGGCGAGCGGCGGTCAAGCAGTGGAAGCGCGTCCTCGAGATCACCGCGCGACTCGGCGTCGGCGTCGTCAACACCGAGTTCAGCGGACGCCCCGAGCTGCAGGAAGAGTCGGAGCGACAGTTCTACTGGTCGATGGAGGAGCTGCTCCCGATCATCGAGCGCGAGGGCATCCAGGTCTTCATCGACCCGCACCCCGACGACTTCGTCGAGGACGGCCTCGAGGCGCTCCGCGTGATCCGCGGGCTCAACTCCTCGAACGTCGGCCTCGCCTACGTGGCGTGCCACACCTTCCACTACGGCGGCGACATGGCCGGGATCATGGCGGCCGCAGGCCAGTCGCTCGGGCTCGTCCACATAGCCGACACCTTCGACCACCACCGGTCGCACGGCCTCCGGTACATCACGAACCCGCCCGGGAACGCGGCCCGCGTGCACCAGCACCTCAAGATCGGCGACGGCGACGTCGACTGGGACGGCTTCTTCGGCGGTCTCGGCAAGCTCGGCTTCCTCGACCGTGACGACGCCGTCGCCGTCTCGAGCGTCTTCGCCGAGGACGAGGACGTCGATGCCGTCAGCCGCTACCAGCGCGAGCAGATCCTGTCGCGGATCGCCTCCGCTCCCCGCCACTGAGCGTCGTCGCCCGCGACGACCGACCCCTCCGGAGAAGAACGATGACGACCCTCACCGACACGACCACCACGCCCCCGACCGACGAGCGACCGACCCTGCTCCGAGCGGTGCAGGACACCCCGACCAGTCTCTGGAACGACTCGGCCGACCTCACCGAACTGGCAGCCTCGATCGAGTTCGGGGCGGTGGGGGCGACCTGCAACCCCGTCATCGCCTACACGGTCATCAAGAACGACCTCGACACCTGGGTTCCCCGGCTGCGCGAGATCGCCCAGGCCAACCCCACCGCCGGCGAGTCCGAGATCGGGTGGCTCGCCGTCGAGCGGCTGAGCATCGAGGCCGCAGCCCTGCTCGAGGCGGAGTTCGAGGCCTCGGGCGGCCGCAACGGACGTCTGTCGATGCAGACCGACCCTCGTCTGCACCGAGACGCCGCGGCGCTGGTCGAGCAGGCCGTGCACTTCTCGTCGCTGGCGAAGAACATCATCGTGAAGATCCCGGCCACCGAGATCGGCATCGAGGCGATGGAGGAGGCCACCTACCGAGGTGTCAGCATCAACGCGACGGTCTCGTTCACCGTCGCCCAGGCCGTCGCCGTCGGAGCTGCCATCGAGCGCGGCCTCGACCGCCGCACCGCAGAGGGCATCGAGAACCACGAGTTCGGCTCCGTCGTCACCATCATGGGCGGACGCCTCGACGACTGGCTGAAGGCGGTCGTCAAGCGGGACCACGTCATGATGGACCCCGGCCACCTCGAGTGGGCCGGCGTCGCGGCCCTCAAGAAAGCGCACCACGAGTTCGTGGCCCGTGGCTATCGCTCGCGTGTCCTGTCGGCCGCCTTCAGGAACCACCTGCAGTGGTCGGAGCTCGTCGGCGGGGACCTCGTGGTGTCCCCTCCCTTCTCGTGGCAGGTCGACATCAACGCCGCCTCGCTGCCCGTCGAGGACCGCATCGACGTCCCCGTCGACCAGGGGATCCTCGAGTCGCTCGCCGCGAAGATCCCCGAGGAGTGGCACCGGGCCTACGACGTCGACGGCATGGCCCTCGAGGAGTTCGAGCGCTTCGGCGCGACCGTGAGGACCCTCCGCCAGTTCCTGGAAGCGGACGCACAGCTCGACGCACTCGTCCGAGACGTGATCGTGCCCGCGATCTGATCTGCGGCTGAAGGACGCGGGAGGCGCGGAGTCCGTTCTCGGGCTCCGCGCCTCCTCGTGTCCGCCTGGCGCTCCGGTCTTGCACTTGTTAGTATGTCCTTACATTTGACCGACAGTGAGGACCCCGCCATGCCCCTCGTCCGCATCGACCTGATGACCGGCCGCACACCCGAACAGATCACCGCGATCGCCGATGCGATCCACGAGGCCATCGTCGACGTCTACGGCATCCCGGTCCGCGACCGGTTCCAGGTCGTGAACGAGCTGCCCGCGGGGCGCATCGTCGCCGAGGACGCGGGGCTCGGCTTCGAGCGCACCGGCGGCGTCGTGATGATCCAGATCTTCACCCAGCGTGGCCGGAGCGACGAGACGAAGCAGGCTCTCTACGCCCGCATCGCCGCAGGGCTCGAGGGGGCCGGCGTGGGCGGGGAGGACGTCTTCATCGGCTACGTCGAGAACGGGCCGCAGGACTGGTCGTTCGGGTTCGGCGTCGCCCAGTACATGAACGGCGAGTTGAAGGTCCCTGCTGCTGCGCCCACCCTCGGCTGACGCTCGCTCTCGCCCCGAGCGCTACTTGTCGACGAGAGTGATCGAGAACGAGTAGAGGTCGGGCCGGTAGCAGTGGTTCCCGACCTCGACTGCCCGCCCCGAGGCGTCGTAGGCAGTGCGGGTCATCGTGAGCACGGCGCCGCGAGGCTCGATCTCCAGCAGCTGCGCCTCGTCTCCGTGCGCGGCCCGCGCGCCGATGTTCTGCTTCGCGACCCGCATCGTCACGCCGTGGGCGCGGAGGAGCTGATAGAGGCCGCGGGCCGCGAGATCGGCGTCGGAGAACGGGGCGAGGTCGAGCGGCAGGTAGTTCTCGAGGATCGCGACGGGCACGTCGTCGGCCAGGCGCAGCCGGCGGACGTGGCTCACCTGGGCCCCTGCCTCGACGCCCAGGGCGGTCGCCGTCTTCTCGTCCGCGGGGGTGATGTCGTGCGTCAGGAGACGCGTCGTCGGTGACTGACCGGTCTGGGCGAGGTCCTCGAACAAGCTCGTCAGCTCGACGTTCCGCGTGACGGGTCCGTGCACCACCTGCGTGCCGATGCCCCGTCGACGAACGACGAGGCCCTTGTCGACGAGCTCCTGGATCGCCCGGCGGATGGTCGGACGGGACAGGCCGAGCCTCTCGCCGAGCCCGACCTCGTTCTCGAGCCGCGCGCCGGCGGGCAGCTGACCGCTCAGGATGGAGGCCTCGAGGCGAGTGGAGATCTGGTACCAGAGAGGAACTGGCCCGCCTCTGTCCAGGTCAGCGAAGAGGTCGTCGGGAAGAGTCGTGTCTGTCATCTGCTGCACCGCCCCAGGTCATGTCGTGACAACCCTACGGGTCGATCTCCGCTGCGCGGGCGGGCTGGCCGGGCGGGCGGGTCTCGGGGGCCGGGCCGGGCCGCGCCTCGACGGGTCGTCGATCACGGCCGGCGACCCGGGCCTCGCGAGTCGAGCAGCCGCCGCGCCAGCTCCTGCCCTGCCTCGACGAGAGCCGGCGGCCCCTCGAGCGTCAGGTCCGCGTCGAACCCGGCGAACCGGGCCGCGAGGGCACACCACGACCACGAGCCCGTCGTGAGCCTCGTCCGACCGTCGTCCCCCTGCTCGACGAGGGCATCGGCGTCGACGTAGGGGGCGACGTCGCTCGCCGGGAGGTCGAGCAGCGCCGTGCCGACGCAGGGCCAGGAGGCGTCGGTCGACCCACGGAACCGCGCCGCGACGAAGGCGACCGGGTCGTCGCCGGGCACGGGCGCCGGCTGAACGACCGGCGCGTGGCCGCCCGCGGGTGCATCCGGTCGATTCGGTAGGTGCGCCAGTCGTCGGCGGCGGGCGCCCACGCCAGGAGGTACCAGCGGCCGTTGCTCGTGACGACGGCGTGCGGCTCGACCGAGAGCGGTGGGCCGACCTCGGCCTCGCCCCAGACGGGCGCGTAGTCGAACCGGAGCACCTCGTGTGCGCTGGTCGCCTCGATCACCGCGACCAGCACCTCCGGGTCGACGACCACCGCCGACGGCGTGCTGAGCACCTCGATCGAGTCCATCCGGTGCCGCAGCCGAGACGGCATCACCTGCCGGACGGTGCCGAGCGCACGAGCGGCCGCCTCGCCGATCGCGGTGCCGGAGGCGGGCGCCACCGCGAGCGCGAGCGCGACGGCCACGGCCTGGTCGTCGTCGAAGAGCAGGGGCGGCAGCTCGGCACCCGCCGACAGGCGGTACCCGCCCGCCGGCCCTCGCAGGGTCGTCACCGTGTAGCCCAGCTCGCGCAGGCGCTCGACGTCGCGGCGGACCGTGCGGGGGCTCACGCCGAGTCGCTCGGCCAGGAACGTCGCCGAGCTGTCCCGTCGCACCTGCAGCAGCGAGAGGAGCGTGAGGATCCGTGAGGAGGGGCTGGTCACGTTCTGATCGTCGCACCGGATGCGGTCACGATCTGACCGCATCGGGGAGGAGAGTCGCCGTCGACGCGGTCCTCACCACCGAGGACGGCGCGACGACGAGGAGACAGACATGACCATCTCGACCACCCCGCACCTCAACTTCGACGGGGACGCCCGCCAGGCCCTGGACTTCTGGGCCGCAGCACTCGGCACCGAGGTGACAGCCATGACCTACGGACAGATGGGCGCCTCAGACGACCCGGCGTGGGCGGACCGGATCGTCTGGGGGCAGGTCGAGACCGCGAGCGGGGTCCGTGTCATGGCGTTCGACGTCTGGCCGCACCAGGAGTACGACCAGGGGACGAACTCGTCCTACGTCTACCTCAGCGGCGACGACGCGGCCGAGATCACGGCGGTGTGGGAGGGGCTCGTCGACGGGGCCGAGATCCGGCAGCCGCTGGGCGCCTCCGCGTGGTCGTCGTTGGCGGGGCAGCTCCGCGACCGGTTCGGGGTCGTGTGGGCGCTCGACGTCCGGGCTCCGCAGCCGGGGGCGTGACGGGCGCCAGGTGCACCTGACACCTGGCGGCTCGGCACCCCGTGACCCGGCACCTCGCAGCCCGGCACCCCGTTGCCTGACACCCCGTGGCACGGCACCCCGAAGTGGACGATGCACCTCGTCACTACGGGGTGCATCGTCCACTCGGAGGTGCGTCGCGTGACCTGGGCTACTCGCTGACGCTGTCGCTCTCGCCGGCGAGCTCGCCGCCGTCGATGACGAACTCGGCCCCGGTCTGGAAGCTGGACTCGTCGCTGGCCAGGTAGACCACCAGGTTCGACACCTCCTGGGGCTCGCCGATGCGGTGCAGGGCGCCGAGCTGGTCGCCGAGCTCGAGGCCGTCGGTCATCGGGGTGCGGATCACGCCGGGGTGCACCGAGTTCGAGCGGACGTTCGCCGAGCCGAGCTCGAGGGCGACGGACTTGGTCAGGCCGCGGAGGGCGAACTTCGAGGCCACGTAGCCGTGCAGCGCCGTGGTGCCCTGCAGCCCTGCGGTGGAGGAGATGTTGACGATGCTCGACGGGGCGGACGCGACCAGCGCCTCCTTGGCTGCCGTGATGCCGAGGAAGGCTCCCGTGACGTTGATACCGAGGATGAGGTTCCACTGGTCGAGCGTGTACGTGCCGAGGCGGCCGAAGTTGACGATGCCGGCGTTGTTGACGAGCACGTTGAGGCCGCCGAACTCGCTGACGGCGGTGGCGACGGCCGCCTCCCAGTCGCCCGGCGACGTCACGTCGAGGTGCACGTAGCGGGCGGCGTCGCCGAGCTCGTCCGCGAGGGCGCGGCCCTCGTCGTCGAGCAGGTCGCCGATGACGACCTTGCCTCCCTCGGCCACGATGGCTCGGGCGTGCGATGCGCCCATGCCTCGCGCGCCTCCGCTGACGAGGGCGATCTTGCTGCTGAGTCTGTCCATGGGTGGCTCCTTTGCCATCGGGTGCTGCGGGTCCGGCAGGTGTCGCGGTGGGCGACGGGTGTTGCCGTCCGGGCACAGTAGCGACCGAACCGTCGGGTTCGCTGAGGAACCCTCGATGCTGCCCACGCGCTCGCGGGGCCCGCCGAGTCTCAGAGCTCGCGGACGGAGAGCAGCGACCGCACGGTCAGGGCTCGTCGGGGCGCGTTGGTCTCGAGGCCGTCGACGACGACTGCCGCGCCGAGCCAGGTCGCACCGCTCATCTCGACGAGGGCGTGACAGGCCTGGACCTGTGCGCCGGTCTGGACCCAGTCGTCGACGAAGAGGACGCGGTCGCCCGACTGCAGCAACGACCGCCGCAGGCCGAGCCGCAGGTGCCTGTCCTGGTAGTCGGGCGGTGTCGAGGTCTCCCACCAGGCGTCGCTGTCGGCGCTGCGCGACGGGTCCTTGCGGACCTCCGCGAAGCCGACGCCCAGATGTCGTGCGGTGAGCACCCCGAGGAGGCTGCCCCGCGACTGGGTGCCCATGACGACCGTGGGCGCTGCTTCGGAGAAGAGGTCGGCGAGGCCCTCGCCGATGGTCTGCAGGGTGTCGGCGTCCCGCCACCAGCCGGTCACGTCCGCGAGGTAGTCGGGATCGTTGCGGTCGCCCCGCCAGCGGAAGGAGGTGCGAAGCCGGTCGCGCAGGGCAGCGGAGGAGGTGGGCACCTGGTCATCTTGGCGGCTCCCGCGGCCGCTACTGCTCCGTCAGGGCCGCCGCGTACGCCTTCACCGAGCGGTGGTACCGCGGCAGGGTCGGCTCGACGGCCTCGATCGCGACCCTGAGCGCCTCGTCCGGACGGCCGGCGCTGTGCAGCGCGAGCGCGAGGAACACCCTCGGCGCGGCCCCGGTGGCAGGGTGCTCGGGAGCGTCACGCAGCATCGCGATCGCCTCGTCGAGCCGGCCGAGGTTGCGGAGGGTCGAGGCGTGCTGCACCACCAGCTGTGCCGCCCGCGTGGGGTCGACGGCGTCGAGACCGGCCGCGGTCGCGGCGGCGTAGTGGATGTCGGCCGCCGCCTCCTGGCCACCCGAGTCGTGGGCGCCGCCCAGCTCGAACGAGCCCAGGGCGGGGTGAGGCGCAGCGGCCGCCAGCGCCTCCATCAGGGTGATCCGCTGCGCGTCGTCGATGTCGGCGTCGGCCCAGAGGGCGGCGACGCGGGCTTCCCAGTCGTCGGTGCTCGTCCGGCTGTCGGTGCTGGTCCGGCTGTCGGTGCTCATGTGCCGAGGCTAGGGCGTGCGGCCCGTCTCGAGGTGGACCGCGCCGCGTTCCATCAGCCGCCACGACCCGCCCGCGAGCGGCGTGAGCGTCACCGCCACGTAGACCGCCGCGACGATGCCGAAGGCGATGGTGAGACCGATGGTGTCGGCGGCGACTCCGCCGAGGAGGGCTCCGAACGGGACCCCGGCCCAGGCTCCCGCGTTGAGGAGCCCGAACACGCGGCCGCGCAGGTGCTCGGGCACCCGCTCGAGCTCGACCGTCGCGAGGATCGGGTTGAGAGCGCCCGCCGCCAGACCGGACAGCGCGGTCGCGGCCACCAGCACGGGCAGCGGCGAACCGAGCGCGAACGCCAGGCTCGACGGGCCCCCGGCCAGCGCGAAGCAGAGCGCGAACGTGACCCGCCGCGGCACGCGGTGCGCGACGAAGCCGAAGGCGACGTTGCCGAGCAGGGCGCAGCCGCCCATGGTCGCGACCAGCAGCCCCAGGGCGGCCGCGCCTCCTAGTCGGTCGTTCGCGTAGAGGGGCAGCAGGGTCGAACCGCGGGCCGCGTCGAGGAGGTTCGTGACCAGCACCAGCGCCACGATCAGCCGCATCAGCGGGTCACGGACCACGAAGCGGGCTCCCTCGGCGAGGTCCTGCCAGTAGGAGGCGCGGGCCGCGTCCCCGAGGCCGGCGTCACCTGGTGCTGTAGCTGCGGCTGCGCGCGCGTCGCGTGGGACCAGCGTCCAGGTCAGCACCGCCGAGACGGCGAACGTCGCCGCGTTGACGAACAGCGACGGGACGGGCCCGACGGCGGCGACGAGCAGACCGGCCAACGACGCGCCGATCAGCTTGGCGAAGCGCTCGGAGCCGTCGAGCAGGCCGACGCTCCGTTCGATGCGGATGCCGGCGCGCTCGGTGAGGCCGGGGAGCATCACGCGACGCGCGGTCTGGCCGGGGGTGTCGAGCAGGCCGGCGACGAAGACGAGCGCCAGCAGGGCCCAGAACGGCAGCCCGACGGTCAGCGCCAGCACCGGCATCGCCAGCACGGAGGCGCCGCTCACGACATCCGCGACGATCGCGGCCCTGCGATGGCCGACCCGGTCGACGACGACCCCGCCGAGCGGCCCGCCGATGATCACCGGCGCGGTCGCGAAGGCCGCGGCGACGCCGATCTCGACCCCGGAGCCGCCGAGCGCGAAGACGTAGAACGGGACCGCGAAGGCCGTGACGACGTTGCCGGTCTGCGAGATCGCGTGGGCCGCGACGAGCGCCGAGAGGGCGGTGCGGGAGGCGCGCGAGGCGCGGGTCGGGTCAGCCGGGCCTGCCGGGCCTGCCGGGCTGGTCGCGCTGGTCGGGCCGGCAGGTGCCGGGGCGACCGTCTCGGGTGCGGGGGCGTCCTCGGTCACGCGCCCGCGCCTCCTGGGTGCCGGTAGGCCTGGTAGGCGAGGACGACGGTCTCGGCTCCGTCGTCGTCGGCGGGGTCGTGCGCGTCGCCGACGTCGACCCAGCGGTCGACGACGGACTCGAGCTCGGCGCGGAGGGCGGCGAGCTCCGTGACCGTGAGGCGGATCGCTCGGTCGCCGCCTGCCGCCGCCGCGACCCACTCGCGCGGCAGGGCCGGCATCTCGTCGACGTACTGGGTGTAGCGCGCGGCGTTCGCCTGGACGATCGACTTCTCGAGGGCGGCCGACGCACTGAGGCGCTCGGGGTCGTCGAGGAGGTCGGCGGGCTCCCACGAGGTGAGGAGGGCCGTGGCCTGCCACCAGCGCTCGCGACGGTCGGCGCTCTGCGGGTCGGCGGCCTGGATCAGGTCGCTCGCCGCGAGCTTCGACAGGTGGTAGCTGACCGTGCCCGGCGCCTCGTCGACCACGTCGCCGAGCTGCGCCGCGGTCTGCGGACCGCGCTGGCGCAGCAGGCCGAGGAGGCGCAGCCGCGTCGGGTGGGCCAGTGCGCGCATCGAGGCGGCGTCCGTGAGGGTGGAGCGGGGCTCGTCGCGGGTCATGGGGCCACGCTAGGTGCGCAAGAGGTGTTGCGCAAGAGGTGTTGTGGATTCTGAGATCAGGTCCGATCTCAGAAGTCGGAGGCGCGGCGTTCTGAGATCACCCGAACGCTTCCTCGTGCGCCCGTCAGGGCGGCTCGCAGGGCGATCAGGCGGTCGCGCGCCTCCTCGGCTATCCGCTTTGCGTCGCACCGAACGGGGGGTGTCTCGACCGTCGAGATTCTCGCTAATCTAATGGTCGGCACGGATGCCGATCTCAGCGCAGGAGCGAACATGACCACCCCGACACTCTCGACCCGACCCAGGCACATGACCCGACCGAACACCGCACCGGACCCGACCCCGGCCGCGGCGCCCTCCCTCGACGGAGGCGCCGGTCACGACGCCGGCGTCGGCCCCGACTCCGTCACCGGCTTCATGCAGGCCTTCGGCGTCGCGCAGATGCGCGCGGAGGCCCTGATGAAGATCGTGGCGGCCGACCACGGGATCGGCGTCTCGGACCTCCGCGCGCTGTACTTCGTGCACGGCGGCACCGACGTCACGCCGCGCGAGCTCGCCGCGTACCTCGAGCTCTCGTCGGGCTCCGTCACGAGCCTCGTCGACCGGATGACCGACGCCGGGTTCCTGGACCGCGCCGCCCACCCGACGGACCGGCGCAGCAGCGTCCTCGTCATCGCCCCCGACGGCGTCGCCCTGATCGAGGGCGAGATCGGGTACTACCTCGAGGTCTTCGACGGGCTCGCGTCGCGGCCCGAGCTGGCCGTCGTGACGACCGCGCTCGCCGAGCTCGCGAACTCGATGACGCGGCACGCGGCTGCGCGGTCTGCGGGCACTCGCACGGGCGCGGCCTAGCCCGAGCCCCACTCTCTCGAACGATGTGACGCGTCCAGGGGATCCGGGAAGAGCAGACCCCCGCGACGCGTCACCTCGATCGCGGTCACCTGTGCGGCGACCGGCGCCTCGCGAGCGCCTGGACTCCCGCGACGACGAGACCTGCGCCGATCACGAGCACCAGGACGGTGCCGAGGCTGACGACGTGCTGCAGGTCGAGCAAGGCGAAGCCGGCGAGGAAGAGCCCGGCGGCCGTCTCGACCAGAGCGACGGCGACCGCGACCCCGCGGGAACGGCGCTTCATCGGCGTGCGGGGTCGTCGTCGGGCTGCTGCCCCGGCGGCATGAAGGGGGCGAAGGAGGCGGTCGTCCCGTCGCGCAGGGAGCGGGGCGAGGGCGGTGTCGCTCGGGCGTCGCGGGGCCGGAGCAGTTGCTCTGGCTGGGCGGGCGCCTTCTGCGGGAGAGCCGACCGCTCGTGCTGCGGCTGCGGCTGCGGGTGCAGGTGCGACTGCGACTCAGGCTGCTGCTGCGTGGTCCGTCGGGCGCGGAGGGCGATGCCGAGCAGCAGGCCGGTCGTGCCCGAGCCCAGGGCGGGAAGGGCCAGGGCGTAGGCGAGGCCGTCGGTCGCGAGGGTCCAGGAGCACGGTCCGCCCTGGCTCTCGCACGAGATGACCCGTCCCGTCTCGGGATCCATCCGGATCGTCGACACGGGCTGCGCCGTGTCGAACGAGCCGTCCGCGCTCGCCTGCCACAGGAGCGCTGCACCGGACGCGACGAGAGCGGCGGACAGGATCCAGAGGAGCAGCTCCCACGAGGAGCGGCGGGGTCGGACCGCGGCGGGGCCTGCGACCGACGCGTCGGCATCGGCGTCTCCGGCCGGGGAGGCCGGGTGCTCGAGTGCGCTCACGCGGGATTCCTCCGGGGTGGTCAGATCTGTCTTGGGACCGTCCCATCATGGGATGTGCCGGAGTTGAGTGCGAGGGGCGCGCCGGGTCGGGCCCGGGAGGCGGGGTGGGCGGCGCCTCCTTCGGTCCCGCTTGCCTCGCGGGCACTGGCCGCTGCAAGACCCGACAGCGGAGGCGTGAGGAGACTCGTAACAACCGGAAAAGCCTGCATTGCGTGCGGTGCGGTCGGCATCTGCGGAACCGGACCCGGACCGGGAGCTGCGGCCGGAGCAGGGGTGCGGTCAGCGTGGGTCGGGCGAGGCGCCGAAGGCCTTGCGGCCGTTCCACACGGCGATCCCGATCACGAAGAGCGTGAAGAAGACCGAGAACACGACGCCCGGCTGCAGCACGGCCCACACGACGACGAGCATGCCGACGCTGACGACGAGGCTGATGCCGTACATGATCCGCCCGAGGCGCGTGTTCATCTGCATGGGGACTGTCTACACAGGCGCCGTCACCGAGGTGACGTGTGCCCGTTCCTCCAGCCGTGCGGGCGAGGCTCAGATGGAACAGTCCAGGTCGTCGTCCTCCCGTGCCTCCGAGATCCGCCTCGTGTGGGGACGCTCGCCCGCACCCCGGGTGTCGAGGACGAGGCAGAGCTGCCAGTCGACCTGGCAGTTCTCCGTCGTGCCCGCGTCGACGACGAGGACCGCGCTGGCCCCGGGGCGCACGTCGCCCTCGTTGTGCCACAGGCAGGTGAGGTCGACCGTCCGATCCGTGTCGTTGACGACGGTGACCTCGACCTGGGGCGGCATGAGGAGGATCCCCGCTGCGACGACGGAGGCGGTCACGGCTGCCGCGACGACGAGGATCTTCCGGCTCAGGCGCACCGGCTCACCGTATCGACCTGCCGGGGAGGCGTCGGCGTTCGCGGGACAGTCTCCGTCCTGGGGCTGAGAGACGAGCCGTGGTGGCGCGTCAGCCGCCGGGCCCTGTCCTGCTCGGACCGCGGCCGCTCCGGGTACGCACCGCCGCGCTTTCAGCCCTGCGGGCGAAGCGGGCTGCGACGGTCGGCGGCGAGACTGGACGTCGAACGAAAGGACCCCATGTTCGCCGCCTCCTCGCACGTCGTCCTCCCGGCGCTCGCGACCGTCGTCCCCGTGACGATCGCCGCCGTCGCGCTCGTGGGGCTGCGCTCGCGGCGAGCCGGGGACGATCTGGGGACGATCCTCTGGCGGACGTCGTTCGTCGCCTACCTCGGGGCGCTGGTCGCGGTCACGTTCTTCCCGTTCGTGATCGACCTCGACGCACCTCCGGACTCGCCCTGGCGGCCGATGATGAACCTCGACGCGCTCAGCTCGCTGCACCTCCGGTCGTTCTGGCTGAACATCGTGATGACGGTGCCCCTCGGGGCGTACTTGACGGGACACGGGCTGGCGGCACACGGGCGGGCCGGCCGGGCTGGCCTCGGGCCGACCGGGCGGCGTCGCCTGCGCGGCATCGTGCCGGTCGCCGCGATCGCGCTGGTCGCCAGCGTCTCGGTCGAGCTGCTGCAGCTGGTGCTGCACCTCACGATCGGGGGCAACCGTGCGACCGACATCGACGACGTGATCGCCAACACCGCCGGAGCCGTCGTCGGCGCGGTCCTCTGGCGGGCCGTGCTGTTCGTCGGGCGGCGGGTCCTCCCGGGTCGGCGCCCCGAGGCGGTCGCCATCGGCCCGAGCCCGAGCCCGAGCCCGCAGGAGGCGGCACTCGCCACGGCGGGCCCGTCGCCAGGGCGTCCGCACCCCTCGGAACCGCGCACACCCGCTCGCGCGAGCGAGGGTGCGCGCGGGTCCTGAGGGTGCGGACGAACCGTTCGCGGCCGAGCACGTGGCCGTGCCGCGCGCGACGGCGCCGTCGGGCGGCCCGGGCGTAGGGTCGGATCGACCGAGGAGGCGCCGTGACCGACCCCCGGACCGACCGCGGCGGCGCCAGGCCCGCCGTGCCGACGCCGACGCCGGCGTTGCGTGACGTTGTCTGGGCCTGCCTCCGGCCGGCGCTCCGGCTGCGGCTCGCGCTCTTCCGCCGGGCCGTGCGCTCCGGGACGTTCCCGCCGGCCGCCACCGCACCTCCGTCGCTGCTCGACGACGTCACCGCCGACCGGGTCGCCTACGTCGGCAACGCGGCCGCGGCCCGGTTCGGCGTGCTCGAGGAGGAGCTGACGACGCTCAGCCGCGTCGCGGCCGCGGTCGGCTCCGCGCGGGGACGGCCGTTCGTCTGGGTCGAGGGCCCGGCCCAGGTGCTGACCGCGCGCGAGGCGGCCGACGAGCCGGCCTCGGCCGTGCCGGACGTCGACGCGGTCGTCGTCGCGCTGGGGTTCAGCGACGTGCTGCTGATGACCTCCGCCGCCGCGTGGCGCCGCGACCTCGACCGGCTTCTCGACGCCGCACGGCACCCGGGGAGCGTCCTCAGCCCGGTGCTCGTCGCGGGGATCCCGCCGATCGATCGCCTGCGGCTGACGTCGCGGGGCGCGCGAGGCCGCGTCCACGGGCAGATCGCGCGGCTCAACGCCGAGTCCGAGCGGCTCGTCCGGGAGCGCGGCGACTGCGTCTTCGTGCCGTTCCCCGAGCCCGAGCCGGCCGTCGGCAGCGCCCGCCTGAACGGCCAGCTGTGGTCGTGGCGACGGGTGCACGAGCTGTGGGCGGCGAGCCTCTGGCCCGAGCTCGTGAGGGTGCTCGACGAGTCGAGCTGAGGAGGCGTCGTCTCGACGAGTCGAGCTGAGGAGGCGCCGTCTCGACGAGTGGAGCCGAGGAGGCGCGGGCCGGGCCGGCAGGGACGGCCTGCGACGACAGGGACGGCGTCCCCGACGTGAGAGCGACGAACCTCCGTGGGGATCACGGAGGTTCGTCGCTGTCGTGGAGGTCCGCGGCCGGCGCGCCGCGGGCGGTCCCGCCTAGCGGGCCTCCGCCTCCTCGGCGTCGCGGGCGCGCTTGCGCTCGTTCAGCGCGCGCTCGTCGCGGCCGACGACCGCCAGCAGGACGATGGCGAGCACGACGCAGGCGAGGATCAGCACGAAGGTGACGTCCCAGCCGAACGCGTGCACGGCCAGGCCGATGCCGGTGGAGGCGAGGGTCGCGCCGAGCACGTAGCCGAACAGCCCCGTGAACCCGGCCGCTGTGCCGGCGACCGAGCGCGGGCTGAGGTCGAGCGCCTGCAGGCCGATCAGCATGACCGGGCCGTAGATGAGGCCGCCGATGGCGACGAGCATGGCGAGCGAGATCCAGAGCGGGCCCTCGACCGGCGACAGCCAGTAGACGGCGACGGCGACCCCGACCGCGGTCATGAACAGGATGCCCGTGGGGGAGCGTCGGCCCTTGAACACCTTGTCGCTGATGTAGCCGCAGAGCAGGGTGCCGGGGATCCCGGCCAGCTCGAACAGCGAGAACCCGGCGATGCCCTCGCCGAGGCTCGCGCCGCGCACCTCGGACAGGTAGACCGGCGCCCAGACGAGCACTCCGTAGCGCAGCGTGTAGACGAAGACGTTGGCCAGGGCCAGGTTCACCATGGTGCGGTTCGTGAGCACGTAGCGGCGGATCGTCGACCAGGTCGAGGCGCCCTCGTCGGCGGCGTCGGTCTCGACGGGGGCCGGGTCGTTCCGGTACTCCTCGATGGGCGGCAGGCCCTCGGACTCGGGGGTGTCGCGCAGCAGCACCAGCGCGACGACCGCGATGACGAGGCAGACGACCGCGGGGAACCAGAACACGCTCTGCCAGGTGCCGAACGAGGCGAGCGCGACACCGGCGAGGCCTCCGGCACCCGCGCCTCCCACGTTGTGCGCGACGTTCCAGATCGCGGTCTTGCCGCCGCGCTCCGAGGTCGAGAACCAGTGCACGAGCGTGCGGCCGCTGGGCGGCCAGCCCATGCCCTGGAAGAACCCGTTGAAGATCATCACCACGGCGAAGAACGCGACGGAGGCGCCCACCGCGGGGACGAAGGCGATGAACAGGTTCGCGAGGGCCGAGAGCGCGAGGCCGATCGGCAGGAAGAACCGCGCGCTGCTCTTGTCGCTCACGATCGCGCTGAGGAACTTGCTGAAGCCGTAGGCGAGCAGCACGCCGTTGGTGATGACGCCGAGGCCGACGGTGCTGAAGCCGTTCTCGTCCTTGAGGATCGTCGACACGAGCGGCACGTTGTTGCGGATCAGGTAGTAGGCGGCGTAGCCGATGAAGATGCCCAGGAACACCTGCCGCCGGAGGCGCGGGTAGCGACGGGCGACGGTCGCGTCGTCGAGTCGGGGAGCGGATGGCGGGGCCGCGAGGAAGGCGGTCAGCCCTCGTCGCGACGACGTCTCGGTGGGGGTGCGCGGGGCGCGGTGGTCGGTGGTCATCTCGGCCTTCCTCGTCCACGGCGGTGTGGGCGAACTCATAGCTGAACACAAGGTTGCAGTTCACGCAAATGACACCTGCCGTTCACCTGGAGGGGTTGACAGCGCGCCCCGCTCCGGCCATCAGGGGGTCGGGTCCTCGTCCCGGTCGCTGCCCAGGGCGTCCTTCGCGACGGCCATCGCCGCCATGCCGTTCGGCCAGCCGGCGTAGAGCGTGACGTGCGTGATCGCCTCGATCAGCTCGTCGCGGCGGACGCCGTTCTCGAGCGCACGCCCGAGGTGGAACGGCAGCTGCCCGGTGTGGCCGCCGGCAGCGAGGACCGCGACGGTGATCAGGCTGCGGTCGCGGGCCGACAGCTCGGGGCGGTTCCACACGTCGGCGAAGAGGACGTCGTCCGTGAGCTCGGCGAGCTTGGGCGCGAAGTCGCCGAGGGAGGCGCGGCCTCCGCCGACCTGGCGGGGCTGGTCGGGCTGGGACGGCTGGGAGGGCTGGCGGGGCTGATCGGTCACGGGGTTCCTTCTCCGGTTCGGGGGCGGACGACGCAGGAGGTGCGCCTGGCGACAGTCCACCTCCTCGGCTCGTCAGGAGGGGTGCCCTGGCAGTGCCTGTCAGCCCGCGGGGCGCGTGCGTAGCGTGGATCTCGACGCCGCAGGTCGGCGTCGCCCCTCTTCTTCCTGCTGCTGCCCGCAGCTCGCCCCTGCCCTCGACCCTGAGAGGACCCGTCCTGACGAACGCCCCCGCACCCGCCCCCGCGCCCGCTGCCGACGTCGCCCCGTCGGGCGAGCCCGGCGCACCGACCCCGACCCGCCTGCCGCTCTTCTCGCTCGTCGTGCTCGCGACGGTCGGCTTCGTGCTCGTCGCGATGGAGACGATGCCCGCCGGGTTGCTGCCGCAGATCGCGTCCGGGCTCGACACGGGCGAGGGCACCGTCGGGCTGCTCATCAGCTCGTACGCGCTCGGCACCGTCGTCGCGACCGTCCCCGCGATCACGCTGACCCGTGGGCTGCGGCGTCGCCCCGTGCTCGCGGCGGCGCTCGCCGGGCTCGTCCTCGCGAACGTCGTGACCGCCTTCGCCCCGACGGTCGGCGTCGCCCTCGCGTCCCGGCTCGTCGCCGGGGCCTTCTCGGGCACGATCTGGGGCCTGCTCGCCGTGCACGGCCGCCGCATCAGCCCGCCCGGCAGCGCGGGCCGCGCGCTCGCGATCGTCTCGGCGGGAGCTCCCGTCGGCTTCGCGTTCGGGACCCCGCTCGGCTCCTGGCTCGGAACGACCCTCGACTGGCGCTGGTCGTTCGGCGGCCTCAGCCTGATCGGGCTCGCCGCCCTCGTGCTCGTGCTCACCGTGGTGCCCGACGCGACCCCGTCGCCCGCCCCGGCCTCGGGCCGCCTCCCGCTCGGCCGCGTCCTCCGCCTCCCCGGGGTCCTCGTCGTCCTGGCCGTCATCGCCGCGTGGATGATCGCGCACAACACGATCTACACCTACGTCGCGCCGTACCTGCGAGCCGGCGGCTCGGGCCTCGGCGTCGACCTGACGCTGCTCGTCTACGGGGTCTCGTCGATCGGCGGCATCGTCGTCACCGGAGCCCTGCTCGACCGGCACCCCCGGCCCCTGCTGCACGGCAGCGTCGCCCTCTTCGTCGTCGCGGGAGCCGTGCTGCTGGTCGGCCAGGCGTCCCCGGCCGCGGTGCTCGCCGCCTCCGTGCTCTGGGGGCTGACCTTCGGCGGGGCCTCGGCCCAGCTGCAGGCGGCGGTGACGACCGCAGGAGGCGCGGAGGCGGACGTCGCGAACTCGTTCCTGCCGGTCGCCTTCAACGTCGCCATCTTCGCCGCGGGTGTCCTCGGAGCGCTGCTGCTCGGCGGGGTCGGCCCTCTCGCGCTGCCCGTCGTCATGATGGGAGCAGGCGCCGTCGCCCTCGGCCTGACGGTGTGGGGCAGGCGCAGCGCCTTCCCCGCGCAGTACTGACGCGGCGCCTCGCCGACGCGGGCGGTTCCGGCGGCCGGACCCGCGCCTCCTCGACTCTCACCTCTCTTCTTCTCCACTTCCCCGACATCACCACCGAACACGAACACAGGAGCACACATGCGCACCGTCAAGGCCTACGCGGCACCGTCCGCCACCGAGCCCCTCGTCCCGACGACCATCGAGCGCCGCGACGTCGGCCCGAAGGACGTCATGATCGACATCGCCTACGCCGGCATCTGCCACAGCGACATCCACACCGTCCGCGGCGAGTGGGGCGAGATCCAGTACCCGCAGGTCGTCGGCCACGAGATCGTCGGCACCGTCTCGGAGGTCGGCTCCGAGGTCACGAAGCACAAGGTCGGCGACCGCGTCGGCGTCGGCTGCATGGTCAACTCGTGCGGCGAGTGCGAGTACTGCCAGCGCGGCGACGAGCAGTACTGCGCGAAGGGCAACACCGGCACCTACACGAGCGTCGACCCGGCCGACGGCACCGTCACCCAGGGCGGCTACTCGCAGGCCGTCGTCGTCACGGAGGACTTCGTGCTGCGTGTGCCCGAGTCGCTCGACTACGACAAGGTCGCGCCGCTGCTCTGCGCCGGCATCACGCTCTACTCGCCGCTGCACCACTGGGGCGTCACCGAGGGCACCAAGGTCGCCATCGTCGGCATGGGCGGCCTCGGCCACATGGGCGTCAAGATCGCCGCGGCGCTCGGCGCCGACGTGACCGTGCTGTCGCAGACGACCTCCAAGAAGGAGGACTCGCTGCGCTTCGGCGCGAAGGCGCACTACGCGACGAGCGAGGAGCAGACCTTCACCGACCTGGCGAACTCCTTCGACCTGATCGTCAACACGGTGTCGGCCAAGATCGACATGGGCGCCTACCTCGGCCTCCTCGCCGTCGACGGCACCCTCGTCAACGTCGGTGCCCCCTCGGAGCCCCTCGAGGTGCCCGCGTTCGCGCTGATCCCGGCTCGCCGCAGCTGGGCCGGCTCGGCCATCGGCGGCATCCGCGAGACCCAGGAGATGCTCGACTTCTGCGCCGAGCACGGCATCCTGCCCGAGACGGAGCTGATCAGCGCCGACCAGATCAACGAGGCCTACGACCGCGTGCTCAAGTCGGACGTGCGCTACCGCTTCGTGATCGACGCGGCGACGTTCGCGTAGGTCGCACCCGCTGGTCGCACGAACGCCCTCGCCGTGCGCGGGGGCGTTCGTGCGTGCGTGCGTGCGTGCGGGAGGCGGCTCGCACCCGCGGGGCCTGCGGAGACCCCTCGAACCCGCGCAGACCCCTCGGACCCGTGCACACCCTCGCGCGCGCCGAGGGGTGCGCGCGGCTTCGGCGGGTGCGGGCGACCGGGCGGCTGCGATGGGCGGCTGGACCCCGTCCCGTCGACGCGAGCCGCAGCTCCTGCGGGCGCCGGGCTGGCCGTCAGCGCGGCCGCATCACGTCGCACCGGGTTTCGTACACTGCACCGGGTCTAGACGCGGCGCAGTGTACGAAACCCGGTGCAGTGCGTCAGGGGCGCAGTGCCAGCAGCGCGAGGTGCGCGTCGAGAGCCGTGACCGCCCAGGAGGCGTCGGTCCCGACCGCCTGGGCGAGCAGGTGCAGGGCCAGGCCGTCCACGACGGCGTGGGTGAGCTCGACGTCGACGTCGACCAGCTCGGCCGCGGCGGCCGTGCCGGCGACGGCGCGCGTGCCGGGAGCGGCGTGCGTGCGGACCCCGTCCCCCGCGCCGGCCGCGCCGCGGGCGCCGAGGTGCGCGAGCGCGAGCGCGCAGACGTCGCGCACGGCGGCGTGCGTCTGCTCGTGCGCCGCGCGCAGCGAGGGGTCGGTCAGGGCGAGGGCGGCGAAGGCGACGGTCACCTCCATCTCGGCGCGACGCTCGTCGTCGAGGGGGAGCAGCTCGAGCAGGACGGCCCGGGCCGCGTCGCGTCCGCCGGTCGCGGCGGCCGCCCGGTCGACGCGCTCGCGCAGCCGTGACACCAGCAGCTCGACGGCCGCGTCGCGCACGCTCGCCTGCGTCGGGAACGTGTACCGCAGCGACGAGGGAGGCAGGCCCGCCTCGGCGGCGACCTTGCGGACCGACACCCCCGTGGGGCCCTCGCGCACCAGCACCCGCCAGGCGGCTTCGCCGACGATGCGGCGGCGGTCGTCGAGGTCCACGGTGCGGGGCATGCGTCGATTCTGGCACGACTGTGCGAAAACGTGCTAGAACTGATTCCGCACGACTGTGCGACAACGAGTCGCGCAGGGTGTCGACACGAGGTCGGCTCGGTGCGCCGGAGGAGAGGGGCCCGTCATGGCCTGGGTGCTGTTGATCGTCGCGGGGGTGCTCGAGGCCGTGTGGGCCTCGGCTCTGGGGGCGTCGAAGAACTTCACGAAGAAGGGGCCGACGGCGCTGTTCGTCGTCGCGCTCGTCCTGAGCATGGTCGGCCTCGCGCTGGCGATGAACGACTTGCCCGTCGGCACGGCATATGCCGTCTGGGTCGGGATCGGCGCCGTGCTCACGGTCGTGATCGCCGTCGTCCGCGGCCAGGAGGTGCTGACCGTCGCCCGCGCACTGCTGCTCGCCGTGCTGATCGGCTGCGTCGTCGGACTCAAGGTGGTCAGCTGATGCCGTGGGTCGTGCTCGTCGTCAGCGCCGTGCTCGAGGCGGTCTGGGCGACCGCGCTGGGTCGGAGCGAGGGGCTCTCCGTGCTCGCCCCCTCCGTCGTGTTCGTTCTCGGCCTCGCCGCCTCGATGCTGACGCTCGGCTGGGTGACGCGGCACATCCCGATCAGCACCGCGTACGCGATCTGGGCCGGCCTCGGCGCGGCGTTCACCGTCACCTGGAGCATGCTCACCGGCGGCGAGGCCGTCACGGTCGTGCGCGTGCTGCTGCTCGCGGGGATCGTGGGCAGCGTCGTCGGGCTGAAGCTGCTCAAGTCGGGGCCGATCACGAGCGTGGCGGTTGCTGCTGCGGGTGCGGCCGGCGGCGACGAGATCGGTGCGGCCGAGGAGGCGGCCGGGCGACGTCCTACGCGCTGAGGCCGAGGAGGAACAGCATCCCGACGACGAGGCTGGCGCAGGTCGCGACGGCCGACGACGCGAGGACGAAGAGCGTCACCTGGCGCTCGTGGTCGCGCACCTCGGAGAAGGGGCTCGTGGGGCGGACGATGCTCATGGAGGGCTCCTCTCGGCAGCTCTGCGCTGCATGGGGTCGACGTCGCATTTCTATGCATGTGCATCTTGTCACGGTCGGCCAGAGCATCTGGTCACACGGACGGCGGCCTTCGCGAAGTGGACAGCGGCGGCATCGAATTGCCCCGGACTGCTGCTTCCCGGGGCTCAGGGCAGCGGTTCGGGGCAAGTCGTCGAGGGTGAGGCGAGGGCGGCTAGCGCAGGCCCGCCTGGAGCGTGCGCATCGCCTCGCCGAGCGCCCCCGACGCGAGCAGGCCCGTGCAGAGCGGGCCGGAGCTGTCCTCTCCGAGCAGGGGGAGGCGCGCGAGGGCCGTACGGACCGGCGGGCTCAGATGCCGCAGCTGCCAGGCGATCTCGGCGGCGCCTCCTGCGGCCGCACCCTCGACGTCGGGGGCGGCCAGGGTGACGGCCTTCACCGCGTAGGCCGCGGCGCCGAGGGCGTGCGCGCCCATGTGGGCGACGCCCGACGCCTGGCCTGCCGACCACGCGGCGGCCCTCGCCGCGGGCGACGTCACGGACTGCGCGGCACGACCGGCGACGAAGCGGCGACGGATCTCGCCGGCGGCGTCGAGCTCCCCGCGGGCGAAGGCGTGGGCGCGCGCGATGCCGTCGCGGGGGCGGTCGTCGTCGGGCGCCTCCTGCTCGAAGAGGGGCAGGACGCGCTCGGCGCAGTCGGCCGCCCAGGCGGCGACGAGCCGTCGGTCGGTCTCGGAGAGCGCCTGCGGGGAGGTCATCCCTGCACCCTGGCATGGCACGTGCACCGCGTCGACGACGAGTTGCCCGGACGTGCTGCCTCGCGCCCCCGGGAGGTGGCGGCGGTGGTGGCGCTGTCGTCGGCGACCGGCAGCGGCGGCGAGTCGCCTCGAAGTGCTGCTTCGCTCGCCCGGGGGCAGCCGTTCGGGGCAACTCCTCGAGGGGTCGTCAGGAGGCGGGGGTCGGCGACGCGTCGGAGGCGCCCGGCAGCACCGCGGCGAGCCGCGTCAGGAACGCGCGCACCGCCTCCAGCGCCTCGTCGTCGTAGTCGTCCAGGGCCGCCTCGAGGGCGGCGCCGCCCCGGCGGAGGAACGGCTCGATGCGCTCGTGCGCCTGCTCGGTCGGACGCAGCGTCACGACGCGGCGGTCGGTGCTCTCGCGGCTGCGGGCGACCAGGCCCTGGGCCTCGAGCCGGTTGAGCAGGGCGGTCGTCGCGCCCGAGGTCAGGCCGATCCTGCTCGAGAGCTTCGCCGGCGTGAGCGGCGCGCCCTCGCGCTCGGCCCAGATGACCTCGCCGAGGGCCGTGCCGTCGGCGGTCGGCAGGTCCATCCAGCGGGCGAGCTGGTGGGCCGACTCCTGGTACGTCACGGCGTAGTGGCGAAGGGCCTCGAGCACCTGCGTCCTCGGCGTCGGTGTCGTCGGCGTGCTCATGGGTCGATCCTCCCATCGCGCAGCGCGGGCGCGGCGGCCTCGGGCACGTCGGCGGCAGGCACGCCGGCCTCAGGCACGCAGCTGCGGGTACTCGGCCAGCACCGGCACGTGCTTCTCGCTCGTCAGCAGGTTCGCCTGGAAGAACTTCCGGACCGGCCGCGACGCGGTGACGCGGTGCATCGTCTGGATCGCCTTCACCCCGGCGCCCGACGACGGGTGCATCAGCTTGGCTCCGCCGCGCGGAAGCCCCTGCGCGCTGTCGGCGTACCGGCGCATCTGCTGCTCGTACCGGGCGAAGGCCTGCGCCGGGCGGTCCGGGCTCGTGGCGAGCTCGCCCACCAGGATGTGGGCGCCGACCAGCGACAGCGTCGTGCCCATGCCCGTCGGGCCCGACCCCCACGCGGCGTCGCCGATGAGCGCGATGCGGCCCCGGCTCCAGGTCGACATGACGACCTGCTCCATCCGCTGCGTGTAGAACTCGTCCGGGCGGGCGTCGAAGCCGTCGAGGATGCGCTCGGTCTGCCAGCCCGCACCTCGGAAGCGCTCCCTCAGGATCTGGAGCTGCGCCTCCACCGGGAGCCCCTCGAAGCCCATCGGCTCGGACTCGAACGACATGCTCGCCCTGATCGTGCCGAGGTCGTCGGGCCGCACCGACGCGACGCGGCCGCGGGCCGCGGTGAACCAGTCCCAGGAGTCGACGTCGTCGGGCCGGCGGTCGATCGTGCCGTACGTGATGCTGACGCCGAATTCGCGCAGCTCGGTCTCGTCCGCGAAGAGGAGGCGGCGGGTGCGCGAGCTGCGCCCCTCGGCCACCAGGAACAGGTCGAACCGCTCCTCCGCGCCGCTGTCGAAGGTGACGTCGACGCCCGTCGCGTCCTGCTCGGCCCCCACGACGAAGTCGCCGAAGCGGCGCTCGACGTCGGCGGGGACGGCGTCCGCGAGGATGCCCGCGAGCCGCCCGCGAAGGATCTCGACCTCGGCGGTCGGGCCGTCCTGCCCCTCCTCCCGCGGGAACACGGCGTAGGGGCGGCCGGACTCGTCGACGAAGCGGGTGCCGTCCTCGCCGGTCAGGTTCGCGAGCACCGCCTCCTCGACGCCCATGCGGGTCAGGATCTCGCGACCGAGCCCGCGGACGTCGATGTTCTGGCCCGTCTCGCGGGGCTCGGCGGAGCGCTCGAGCAGCACGACGTCGAAGCCGGACTTCGCGAGGCCCCAGGCGAGCGCCGGGCCGGCGATGCTCGCGCCGGTGACGAGGACGCGGGGGCGCGCGGCCGGGGAGGAGGGAGGTGTGGTCATCGTCGTGCCTTCCGTCGCGGAGGCCGGGGTCGGCCGCACGACTCGAGGATAGCTTCACTGTGATGTGACTTCACAGTGAAAGCACATGCGGTCGAGGCCTTCCTCTCCCTAGCGCACGCAGCAGGTGGCGACAGCGAGTTGCCCCGGAGTGCTGGCTCCGTGAGTCTCGAGCGGCAGTTCGGGGCAACTCGGGCCGCTGCCGCCTCCTGGGCCGGCTACTCGGCGGGGATCTCGCCGGTCGCGACGAGCGTCGCGCGCGCGAGGATGTGCGACGCGATCGTGAAGTTGAGGAACGCGGGCGTGCCGTCGGCGGGCACCTCGATGTCCTCGACGTCGAGAGCGTGCACCGTCACGAAGTAGCGGTGCTGGCCGTGGCCCGCAGGAGGTGCGGCGCCGATGAACGAGGGAGCCCGCGAGTCGTTCGGCAGCTGGTACGCCCCCTCGGGGAGCTGTGCGCCCGTCGCGTCGCCGGCGCCCTCGGGCAGGTCGGTCACGGACGCCGGGATGTTCGCGACGGCCCAGTGCCAGAAGCCCGACTGCGTGGGCGCGTCGGGGTCGTAGACCGTCACGGCGTAGCTCTTGGTGCCCTCGGGGGCGCCCGACCACGACAGCTGCGGCGAGACGTCCTGGCCGCCGGGCACGCCGAACGCGCCGGAGTACTGCTGCTGCGCGAAGGGGGCGCCGTCCTCGACGGTGGCGCTCGTGACGGTGAAGCTCGGCACCTCGGGGAGGCGGGCGAAGGGGTCGTTTCCGGTGGTGTCGCTCATGACGGTCCTTTCCTGGGGCGGCCGGGTGGCGCCTCCTGGAGGATCATGCTCCCGGCACCCTCGGAAACCGCGCAGACCCCCGTGCGCGAGCGGGGGTCTGCGCGGGTCGCGCGGGTGCGGACGCGGGCACGCCCGCAGGAGGCTCGGCCGGTCAGCTCAGGCGGGTCGCCGCGATGCCGCCGTCGACGTCGACGGTGCTGCCGTGCACGAACGCGGCCTCGCCGGAGACGAGCCAGCGGACCGCGAACGCCACGTCGACCGGGCGCACGGGGCGGCCGGCGACGGTGCCGGCCGTCATCGCGGTGAGCACGTCGGCACTGTCGGCGTTGCCGGGCGTGCTCGTCGCCCCGGGCGCGACGGTCGTGACGCCGACGCCGTGCGGGCCGAACTCCGCCGACCAGGTGCGGGTCATCTGCTCGAGCGCGGCCTTCGAGCCGGTGTAGGCAGCCCCGAACGGGACTCCGACGCGCGCCATCCACGAGCCGACGTTGACGATCGACCCGCGACCGCGCTCGGCCATGGCCGGGGCGAGTGCGGCGACGAGGAGGTGGGGAGCCCGCACGTTGGTCGCGAGGACGGCGTCGAGCTCGGCGTCGGAGAGGTCGGCCGTCGCCCCCGCGGGGTAGATGCCGGCGTTGTTGACGAGGACGTCGACGCGTCCGCCGAGCGCGGCCTCGGCCTCGGCGGCGACGCGTCGCACCTCGGCCGGCGAGCCGCCGAGGTCGCCGACGACGGCGTGTGCGCGGCCTCCGGCCTCGGTGACGGCGCGGACGACGGAGGCGGCGCGCGACGCGTCGCGACCGCTCACGACCACCTCCGCACCGGAGGCGGCGAGCACGCGCACGATCGCCTCGCCGATGCCGCTGGTCGAGCCTGTGACCAGCGCGGTGGTGCCGGCCAGGCGGGTGTCGGGGGTCAGGGTCTGCAGTTCTTCGTCATTGGACTTCATGGTCCATTCCTAGCACAGGAATGGACCGCATGGTCCACAGCGGTAGGATCGACGGGTGGACGACAAGAAGCTCACCGAGCGCGGCCGGGCGACCCGGCAGCGCATCATCGAGGCGACGGGGGAGCAGATCCTCGCGTCCGGGATCGGCGGGACCACCCTCGACACCGTCCGGGCGGCGACCCTGACGAGCAAGAGCCAGCTGTTCCACTACTTCCCGGGCGGCAAGGCGGAACTCGTCCGTGAGGTCGCCGCGTGGGAGGGCGGGCAGCTGCTCGCCGCGCAGCAGCCGCACGTCGACGACCTCGGCTCGTGGGAGTCGTGGAGCGCCTGGCGAGAAGCGCTCGTCGACTACTACCTCGGCCTCGGCCGGTGGGCCTGCCCGATCGGGTCGCTCGCGACGCAGGCGGCCATGACCGACCCCGAGCTCGAGCGCGTCATCGCCGAGAGCATGGGCGCCTGGCGTGACCTGCTCGCCGCGGGGGTCCGCAAGATGCAGGCGTCGGGCGACGTCGACCGCGAGGCCGACCCGGAGCGGATCGCGATGGTGATCCTCACGGCGGTGCAGGGCGGGCTCGTGATGAGCCAGCCGCTGCGCTCGGCGTGGCCCCTCGAGGCGGCGCTGGACTCGGCGCTCGACCCGCTGCACCGCGTGCGGGTCTGAGGAGCGCTGCACGGGTGCCGTGAGCTGCGTGCCCACACCCTCGAGACCCGCGCGCACCCTCGTGCGCGCGAGAGGGTGTGCGCGGATGCCGCGGGTGCGGGCAGGTGCGGTGCCGCAGGAGGCGCGCTAGCGGTCGAAGAGACCGCCGAGGTCGCCCAGCCCGGGGATCTGGAAGCCCTCGCCGAGACCGCCGACCTGCTCGCCGAGGCCGCTGAGGTACTCCTCGCCGCCCTGTGCGATGCCGTCGACGCCCTCGGTCAGGCCGCCGAGACCCTCGGAGAGCCCGGCGATGCCCTCGAGCCCGAAGTTCTCGGCGAGGCCGCCGAAGTCGACGCCGTCGGCGAGCGCTCCGGAGAGGAGCGGGCCCGCGACGCTGCTGACGGCGGCGCCGCCCGCGACGGCGAGTGCGAGGCCGCCGAGTGCGGCGACTCCCGCGCCCGCCGCTGCTCCCGCGGCGAACTTCCCTGCGCCCGAGCCCTGACGGGCGCCGGTGGCGGCGCCGCCCGCGCTCTGGCCGGGACGGCCGTGGCCGCCGAAGACGCGCTGCATCAGCCCGGGGTGCACGGTCTCGCCGCGGGTGGCGGCCCGTGCGAGGTCGTCGGTGCTGCCGCTGCGGGGCTGCTCGTGGGCGGGCAGCTCCTCCGTGAGGCGGGCCTGGACCAGCTCGCGCTGCTGCGGGGTCAGGCGGGCGAACGCGTCGCGGTGCACCTGCTCGAGCTGCTCGGGCTCGGCCGTGCGGAGCAGGTAGTCGTACTTGCCGAGGGCGACGCGGTCAGCCTCGGTCGCGCGGGGAGCGCCGGAGGCGTCGTGCTGCTGGGCCGGGCGCTGTTGCTGACCCTGCTGACGCCCGTCGTAGCCGCCCTGCTGGCGCTGCTCGTAGCCGCCCGGCTGGCCCTGCTGGCCGTGACCTCGCTGGCCGTAGCCCTGCCCCTGCTGCTGGCCGTAGCCGGCCTGCCCCTGCTGCTGGCCGCCTCCTCGCTGGTCGCCGTGCTGCTGCTGGCTGTCGTCGCCGGTGAGCTTGTCGGCCGCCGTGCGGACGAGGTCGCGCCAGTCGGTGCCCGAGCCGGAGCCGGAGCCGGCGCCGGCGCCCGGTCGAGGCGGCTGGCCGTTGCGGGAGGACGAGGAGGAGTTCGAGTCGCCGAGCGCTTTCGCGGCGGCGCCCAGGAGGCGCTTGAAGTCGGGCATGCCCCCATCGTGCTGGCCCCCGATGTGCAGACCCCCGGGAGGACCTGCGGAAGTCATCCGAACTGCCTCGTCTGCTCGCCCGCCTCCTCGGCTCGTCCGACCGATCGACCACGGGCGTGTTCGTCGCGAGCGGGCCGTCCTGACAGCCCGGCGACGACGAACCCGCCCGTCCGCAGCGGAGCGCCTGCGGCGGGCGGTGGCGAGCCGCGGCCTAGAAGGCGTTGCTGAGGGCGTCGAGGAACGCCGCCAGGGGGCGCACGACCCAGCGCTGCAGCCAGCGGCGCAGGCGAGGGAACCGGCGCGGGGCGCCTCCTCGGGCTCGGGCGTCCTCCGCCTCGCGACGCTCACGTCGGCTGAGCGGACGGTCGAGGTGCATCGGCCCGTCGTGCACGGGCCCGTCGTGCGCGGGCCCGTCGGGTGCGGCCCCGCCGGGCACGCGAACGCTGTCTGCGTCATGAGGCCGTCGATCCACGGAGGCGACGCTATCGTGACGAGGTCCGCCTCCCGACCCCTTGCCCCGGAGCCCCGCATGCCCACCCGCACGACCCGCGAGATCGTCGACGCCGCCCGCGCGCGCTTCGACGACGGCGAGCACCGGGCCGCGTGGGACTCGCTGCTCGTCCACGCCCGTCGCCACCCGGACGAGCGCGCCTACCGCGACGCCCTCTCGGAGTTCTACCGCCGTGCCGGCAACCCCGACCAGGCGGCCCGCTGGGGCGCCCACGACCTCGCCTCGCTCGACGCCCGTGAGCGTCACGCGCTGCGCCGGTCGCTGCTGCAGTTCGAGACGGAGAAGGAGGTGCGCGACTACCTCGTCCTGTCGGGCGGCCTGCCCCCGGAGACGACCGAGCACCTCGGGTCGCCCCGGCAGCAGCGGCTGATCCGGTGGGAGCCGACTTCGGAGCTGCTCCTCTTCATCGCCGGCCTCAGCGGAGTCATCGGGGCCGTCTTCGTCGTGACGCTGCTCGTCTGCGTCGTGGTCGCGGCGTTCACGGGCGACCCGGAGACGCAGTCCGTCGCGCAGGTCGCGGTCTCCATCGTTCTCGTGGTCGTCACCGTCGCGGGTGCATCCAGCTCGGCCGGGTACCTGCTCAGCGAGCGGTGGTGGCGGGGCGGGCTGCTCGGGGTGGTGGCCGTCGCCGCGGCCCTCGTGCTCGCGCAGACCGACATCACGTCTCCGCTGCCCTTCGGCTGAGGCGCGGCCGCACGAGTCGCCCCGAACGGTCGCCTCCGGCCGGGCCACGTGACGATCCGGGGCGACTCGCGGCTCGCAACCCGAGGGAGGCGCGCTAGAGCACGTCGGCGACGAGCTCGAACACGCGGTCGGGCGCCTCGAGGTGCATGTCGTGGTGCACGCCGGGCAGGCGGCGCAGCTCCCAGCCGACGCCCTCGAGGGAGCGGGCGACGGGCTCGGGCAGCACGGCCGGGCTGTCGTCGGAGAGCACGACGACCGAGGGCACCGCAGGAGGCGCCACCGCGATCGGCGCGTGCGCCACGTCACGGAACACCCCGATCGCCATCCTCGTGTCGAACCGCTCGCGGGCGTCGTCGAGCAGCGCGACCGTCGCCGCGTCGTAGCTCGCGCGCACCGCCTTGGTCGTGCGTGCCTGGGCGAGCCCGGCCACGGCCAGCGTCAGCGGCGGCACGGCCCAGAACAGCCGCCCGGCGAGGCCGCTGGTCGGCAGCGCCAGGTGGAAGCCCGGGTCGAGGTAGACCGCCCGGAGGGGCTGCAGCCGCGCGACCGCCCGCACGAGCACGGCCCCGCCGAGCGAGTGCCCGACCACGCTGTGCAGGCCGGTCGGCAGGGCCTCGACCAGGTCCGTCGCGAACTCGTCGAGTCGGTACGACGACGCCCGGCCGCTGTGACCGTGGCCGCGCAGGTCGACCGTCGTGACCGTGTACCGGCCCGTCTCGAGCATCCGGTCGACGAGCGGTCGCCACGTCTCGCCGTCGCCGCCGAGCCCGTGCACCAGCCCCACGTGCCGCTCGCCGTCGCCGGTGGTGGTCGTGTGCAGCTGCATGGGGTTCCTCGGGATTCGTGTCGAGCAGGGCGGGGCAGGTGGTGCAGGTCGAACAGGGGCGGGCGGAGCGGTGCAGGGGCGAGCAGGTGCGCCCCCGACTCAGCGCACCGACTTGATCGGGATCACCGCGAGGGCGCCGAGCACCACGAACACGATGCCCGAGATGAAGAGCACGGGGTAGCCCCCGGTGATCGAGACGAGGCCGGCGGCGATCGAGGGGCTGAGGGCCTGGGGCAGCGTGGTGGCGAGGCCGAGGATGGCCAGGTCGCGCCCCGCGGAGCTGGCGCCCGACGTCAGGGAGGCGGGCAGCACCTCCGTCATGAGGGCCAGGTCGATCGAGATGTAGGCGCCGAAGCCGAGGCCGAGCAGGAAGCTGTAGATCAGGATGCCGGTCGTCGTCGGCATCACGAGGGGCACGACCAGGCCGATGGCCATGACGACCGAGGCCCAGAAGATGAAGGGCTTGCGGCGGCCGATCCGGTCGGACAGCACGCCGCTGGCCAGCGCCGAGATGAGCACGCCGAGCAGCAGCACGACGCCGATCTGGGCGGCGAAGGCGTTCGAGGCGGCGTCGCTCAGCCCGATGTAGTCGCGCAGGATGTACAGGCCGAAGGTCTGCGCGCCGTAGAAGCCGATCACCATGAGGAACCGCGCCGCGAAGGCCCAGGCGAAGTCGGGGTGCTTCCGCGGCGAGACCCAGAAGCCGCGGGCGAACTCGCGGAACGTGGGGCGGGGCGCGGCAGGGCCGGCCGTCTCGTCGAGGCTCGAGCGGTCGGGGTTCACCACGACGAACACGGCGACGACCACGAGCACGAGGGCGGCGAGCACGAGGTAGGGCAGGGCTCCCGCGCCGGAGGCCGAGCCGGCGACGACGGCCCCCACCGCGTTGCCGACCGTGATGCCGAGGCCGATGAGGCCCGAGACCCCGCCGCGCTTGGCGGCCGGGAAGCGGTCGGGCACGAGCGCCGTGGCCGCGGCCTGCAGCGCGTTGAGCCCGAGCTGCACGACCAGCCAGATCAGGGCGACGGTGACGATCGAGCTCGCCAGCGGCAGCCCGGCGAAGAAGCCCGCGGCGAGCAGCGCGCCGCCGACCATCCAGGGCGAGCGCCGGCCGAAGCGCGAGCGCGTCGCGTCCGACAGGGCCCCGGCGATCGGCTGCGCGAACACGTTCGCGAGGAACGCCACCGTCGTCACGATCGCCAGGTTGCCGATCTTCGAGGCCTCGTCGATGTCGGCCACGAGGTTCGGGATGAGGATGCCGAGCCCGCCGGAGTTGATCGCGAGGATCGACACGTAGACGAGCGCGAGGCCGATCGAGAGCCGGCGGAGGCGCGGCGGGCCGACGCTGACGTCGGTCGCCTCCGCGACGGCGGCGATGCCGGCGGGCCCTGCGGAGCCGGGGGTGGGCGCGACGAGGGAGGCGGCAGCGCCGCCGATCGTGCCGGGCGCGTCACCGGGCGTGCCGGAGGGGGTGCCGGGCGTGCTGCCGGCGGAGGCGGTGGTGCGGTCGACGTCGGTCATGGGGGACTCCTGAGCTGAGGGGCGGCGCTGCCGCTCGGGGACGCTCAACCCTGCGCCTCGGCCCCCTGCCGCCACAACGGCTGTTCCGTCTACTCTCGACCCATCGGATGGAGGGAACCACCATGGCTGAGCGCGACCCGCAAGGGACACGTGGCCCGCAGGGGCCGGGGTGGCTGCAGCTGCTCGCCGACCAGGCCGGCATGCCCGAGCTCGAGGCGCACCGCCGCCTCCTCGTCGCCGACGGTGCCGACGCGGCCCGCACCGACCAGGAGGCGCGCTCGGCGGTCGAGGTCGCGTCGCTGCTGCAGGAACGACGGCAGCGCGCGGTCGAGCTCGCCGCCCTCAACGACATCGCCGGCCGACTGGCCGCCGTGGCCGACCCGGCCGACCTGCTCGTGGAGGTCGTCGACCAGGCCCGGCGCCTCCTGGGTGTCGACCTCACCTACGTCGCGCTGCTCGTGGGCGACGACCTCCGCATCGAGGTCGCGAGCGGCGACCGCTCGTCCGCCCTGGTCGGCACGCGCCTGCCCCGCACCGCCGGGCTCGTCGGCAGCGTCGCCGCCGGCGGCACCCCGCGCTGGACCTCGGACTACGCGGCCGACCCCGAGCTCGTGCACGAGGAGAGCGCCGACCGGGCCGCCCGGGCGGAGTCGATCCGCGGGCTGCTCGGCGTCCCGCTGGCCGTGCGGGGCCGGGTGCTCGGCGTGCTGCTCGCCGCCAAGCGGGAGGAACGCCGCTTCGGCGCGCACGAGATCAGCCTGCTGACCGGTCTCGCCGCCCACGCCGCGGTCGCCATCGACAACGCCCGCACGGCCGCCGAGCTGCGCGACGCCAAGGAGGGGCTGGAGTCGACCCTGCGCCTCGACGCCGACCTGACCCGCGCCGTGCTCGCCGGGGGCGACCCCGCGTCGCTCGTCGAGCGGGTGCAGGCGCTCACGGACGTGCCCGTGCGGTGGGTCGAGCACCCGGCCGCCGGGCCGGTGGGGGCGGCGCTCGCCGGGGCGGCCCGCAGCGGGGAGCCCGGGCCGGTCGTCGTGGGGGCCGAGACGGTGCAGCCGGTGGCGGCCGCGGGGCAGGTGTTCGGGGCGCTGGTCGCCGGGCCTGCGGGTGCCGGGCCTGCGGGTGCCGGATCTGCGGGCGCCCGACCTGTCGGCGGGGCGCCCGCCGACGCCCTGCTGCTCCTCGAGCGGGCCGCGCCCCTGATCGCGCTCACGCTCGTGGGGGCGAGGGCCACCGCCCGCGCCGCCCAGCTCGGCCGTGACATCGCCACCGTCGACCTGCTCAGCCGCGGCGAGCCCGACGCGGCCGCCGACCACCGGCGCTGGCGCGGCGCCGGGCTCGACCCGCGCCGGCCGCACGTCGTCGTGGTGGTCGAGGGCGACCCCGACGCTGCCCGACGGCACGTCGTGGGGCTCGGGCTCGGCGGGCACGTCGCGTCCGCGGTGCACCGCGAGCGGTTCGTGCTGGTCGCCCCGGCCTCGCTCGAGCTCGAGGAGCGCTGGGGAGCGCAGGAGGCGCCCGTCGCCGGCCTCGCCGGCCCCGTCGTCGAGACGGCCGGGCTGCGCGCCGCGTGGGGCGAGGCCGCCCGGACGGCCCGGGCCCTCACGGCCCTCGGCCGCCGCCCGGGCAGCGGCGGCGGGTTGTCCCGGGGCGACGACCTCGGGGTCTTCGCCGTGCTGCTCAGCCGCGCCGGCAGCCGCGAGCTGCACGAGCAGGTCGAGCGGGAGCTCGGGCCGGTCCTCGCTGAGGAGGCGCGGCGCGGCGTGCCCCTCACGGAGACGCTCGAGGTGTTCCTCGACCAGGGCCGACGCCCGACGGCCACGGCTGCCGCGCTGCGCGTGCACGTGAACACGGTGTACCAGCGGCTGGCGACGCTCGACGGGCTGCTCGGGCCCGCGTGGCGGGAGCGGGCGCTCGAGCTGCAGGTGCTGCTGCGGCTCGGCCGGGCGGCGCAGGAGCTCGACGGGCCCGGGGCTGCGCGCTCGCCCGGGCGCCCGCGCTGAGTCGCCCGGACCCGTCGAACCCGCGCGCACCCTCGTGCGCGTCGGCGGGTGCGCGCGGGTTCGAGGGGTCCCGACGTGCGCCCGCGCGGGGCACCCGCGCCTCAGAGGCCCGCGACGAACGCGAGCAGCACCCCGTTGAACTCGTCGGGGCGGTCGAAGTTCGTCGCGTGCCCGGCGTCGTCGATGACGACCGACCGGCCGAGTGCGTGGCCGCCGACCGCCGCCTCCGCGTGGCTGCAGGGCCAGAGCTGGCTGTCGCGGCCCGCGACCATCGTGAACGGCACGTCGAGCCGGGCGATCACGTCGCGCCAGTCCTGCAGGCCGTGGTCACGGAGCAGCTTCCGCGTCTCGGGCGCGTTCGCCTCGCGCACGGCGGGCGGGCCGCCGAGCCGCTCGAACAGGCGGGCGACGCCGGTGTTCGACGGGTCGACGCGGGCGCCGCGGCCGGTGTCGGGGATGCCGTCGTCGAAGAAGGTGCCGCTGTTCTCGGGCGTCATGCCGTAGAAGCCGTGGCTCCACCCGGCGTCGTTCACGAGCTTCGGCGTCTGGTCGATCGTCAGCACGCCCGCGATCCGGTCGGTGCCGAAGAGGTCGATCGCGGCCCAGACCGTGCTCGCGCCCATCGACTGGCCGACGAGCACGACGTCGTGGAGGTCGAGGTGCACGAGCAGCTCGTGCAGGTCGGCGCCGTGCCGGGCGATCCGCTGGCCGTGCAGCACGTCCTCGCTGGCGCCGTGCGATCGCCGGTCGAACTCGACGACGCGGTGGCCCGCCGCGAGCAACGCGTCGGTCTGCAGCGCCCACGCCGCGGCGGGCATCGCGTAGCCGGCGACGAGCACGACGGTGCGGGAGGCGGTGGTGCGGGAGGCGGTGGTCGTGGGGGAGGCGGCGGCCGCGTCGGTCCTGCCGGTCGCGACGGGCGCCTCCCCCGAGTCCGTGTACGCGAGCGTCACGCCGTCGGCGCTGACGAACGTGCCTGCGGTGCCCATCAGAAGGCCTTCCCGGGGTTGAGCGTGCCGGCCGGGTCGAGGGCGTCCTTGACCGAGCGGTGCATCGCGAGCACGCGCTCGCCCAGCTCCTCGCGGAGGCCCGGCAGCTTGAGCAGGCCCACGCCGTGCTCGCCGGTCACGGTGCCGCCGAGGTCGAGGCAGTCGGCGACGATGGCGTCGAACGCGACCTTCGCCCGGGCCTTCGCCGCGTCGTCGCCCTCGGGCGCGATGATCAGCGGGTGCAGGTTGCCGTCGCCCGCGTGCGCGATGTTCGCGATGACGACGTCGGCGCTCGCCGCGGTCGCCTGGATGCGCCGGAGCATCTCGGGCACGGCCGAGCGCGGCACGCAGATGTCCTCGGTGAGCACGGGGCCCAGTCGCTCCAGCGCGGGGTAGGCGAGCCGCCGCGCCTGGAACAGCCGGTCGATGTCGGCCGGGTCCGTGGCCAGCTCGACGTCGGTGCCGCCCGCCTCCGCGAACACCCGGGCGACCTGGTCGGCGAGCTCGTCGCCGGCCGCGCCGCGCTCGTCGACGCGGGCCAGCAGCAGCGTGTCGACGTCCGAGGGGAGCCCCAGGTGCACCCAGTCGTCGACCGCCCGCAGGCAGGTGCGGTCGAGCATCTCGAGCGCGGCGGGGATGATCCCGGCACGCGAGATCGCCGCCACGGCGTCGCCCGCCGCGACGAGCGAGGGGAAGTACCCGATCACCGCACGCTCGTCGCGCCCGGCGAGCGGCAGCAGCCGCACGGTCACCGAGGTCACGACGCCGAGCGTGCCCTCCGACCCGACCATCAGCCCGACGAGGTCGTAGCCGGCGACGCCCTTGGCGGTGCGCCGCCCGAGCTCGACGATCGAGCCGTCGGCGAGCACGACCGTGAGGCCCAGCACGTAGTCGCGGGTAACCCCGTACTTGACGCAGCAGATGCCGCCCGCGTTCGTGGCGACGTTGCCGCCGATCGTCGAGATCGCCGAGCTCGCCGGGTCCGGCGGGTACCAGAGCCCGTGCTCGGCCACGGCGGCGCGCAGGGCGTCGTTGATCACCCCGGGCTGCACGACGGCGTACCGCTCGTCGACGTCGATCTCGGTCACGGCGTCCATCAGCTCGAGCGACAGCACGACGCAGTCCGCGACGGCGTTCGCACCGCCGGAGAGGCCGGTGCCCGCACCGCGCGGCACGACCCGGACGCCGGAGGCGGCGGCCCGGCGGAGCACGGCGCTCACCTCGTCCGTGCTGCGGGCGAGCACCACCGCGAGGGGCGCCTCGAACGGCGCCCACTCCGCGTCGTCGTGGCTGTACCGCGCGAGCGACTCCGGGTCGCGGAGCACGCGGTCGACGTCGAGCGTCGACGTCAGGTCGGCGACGAACGCGTCGACGGCCTCGGCGGCGAGGGCAGGCGCCGAGACGGCGGGGGTCTGCGCGGCTGCGTTCGCGGGCGCGGCCGCGGAGGAGGCGGCGCGTGCGTCCGCTTCGGTGGTGACGGTCATGCGGGGCGTCCTCCTGGCTCGGCTCGGTGCGGACCGACTGTAGCCCCGCTCCCCGGGCCGCGCCTCCGGCCGGGCAGCTCTCCGCGTGCGCGAGACCCCTCGAACCCGCGCACACCCGCGTGCGCGCCGGCGGGTGCGCGCGGGTTCGGTGGGTGTGGACGGCCGTGCAGGCCTGCGAGACGCACCTGCTCTCCGCTTCGGCGGGCCGCACCTCCTGCGGGGCGTGCGTGCGCCCGCGTGCGGAGTGCGGCGGGTTCCCGTCGCTGTGGGCAGGTTCCCGCCACGCACGGCGGTCGAGCGCTGACCCCCCGGGGACGACGGGAGCCCGCCGGGGACGACGGGGACCCGCCGACTCGTAGGTCGGGCGGTCAGCGGGCGGTGCCGCCGGTGCCGGCGTCGCGGCCGGCCCGCGCGAAGCCCGACTCGTAGGCGAAGACGGCGGCCTGGACGCGCGTGCGGGTGCCGGTCTTCGCGAGCAGGTTCGAGATGTGGGTCTTGACGGTCGCGATGCTGAGGTAGAGCTCCTGGGCGATGTCGACGTTGCTGAGGCCCCGCGCGACCCCGTCGAGCACGTCGAGCTCGCGGTCGCTCAGCCCGTCGAGAGCGGCACGGAGGAGCGGCGGGGCCGGCCGGGACGCGGCGGTCCCCGCGACGGCGCGCGACTGGGCGGACGCCTGCGCGTTCGCCTGGGCGGGCGCCTGCACGGGCAGGTGCGCGGGCGAGTCGCCCGACGTGCGCGCCGCCTCCGTCGCGACGGTCTGCTCGATCAGCGCCCGCGTCATCGCCGGGTCGATCAGCGAGTCGCCGCGGGCGGCCGAGCGGACGGCGGCGGCCATGAGGTCGGGCCCCGAGTCCTTGAGCAGGAACCCCGAGGCGCCCGCGGCGATGCCGTCGAAGAGGTGCTCGTCGTCGTCGAAGGTCGTGATGAGCACGACGGCCGTCGAGGGCTCGGCGACGATGCGCCGGGTCGCGGCGATGCCGTCGAGGCGCGGCATGCGGATGTCCATGACGACGACGTCGGGTCGCAGCGCGAGGGCGTCGCGCACGGCGTCCTCGCCGTCGCGGCTCTGGCCCACGACCGTGAGGTCGTCCTCGGCGTCGAGCATCGTCGCGATGCCGGCGCGGGCGATCGCCTGGTCGTCGACGACCAGCACCCGGAGGGTCACGACGCGCCTCCGTCCGACGTCGCCACGAGGGGGCGGGCGTCGGCCACGCGGGGGGTCGCCGCGCCCACGGTCGCCGGCCCGGCCGACGCCGGTCCGTCCACGGTCGTCACCACGGTCGCGGCGACGCCGGTCGCGCCGGCGCCTGTCGCCGCCGCAGCCGCCGCCTCGGCCGCCGTCGCCGGTCCGACCGAGAAGGAGGCGCCTCCCCGGGGCAGCTCGGCCCTCACGGCCCAGCCCGTCCCGGCCGCGTCGTGCCCGGTGACGAGCACGCCGCCCAGCCCGACGATCCGCTCGCGCATGTTCGCGATGCCCGCGCCGCCCCGCGGCACGTCGGGGAACCGCTCGGCGGCCGGCCCGGGGTCGGTGACGACCACCTGCCAGGCCGTGGGACCCTCCGTGATCGCGACCCGTACCTCCTCGGCGGACGAGTGCAGCATCGTGTTGGTCAGGCACTCCTGCACGACGCCGAGCACCGCGATGCGCTGCGGCGCGGGCAGCTCGCCGTGCACCAGCACGGTGCAGTCGACCTGGTAGCCGATGGCGCGCAGCCTGGCCGCCATCGCCTCGAGCTCGACGTCGAGGTCGCCGGTCGCGTCGGCGAGCGGCCCGACCGGTGCGGCCTTGAGCACCCGGACCACGGTGCGGATGCGGGTGAGCACGTCCTTGCCGCCGAGCACGACGTCGTCGAGCGCGGCGACCAGCCGATCGGGGTGCTGGCCGGCCACGCGGACCGCCGCCTGCGCGCCGATCACGAGCGCGGCGACGTGGTGCGCGACCTCGTCGTGGACGTCGCGGGCGATCCGGGTGCGCTCGCGCTCGGCGATGCGCACCGCCTCCTCGGCGCGGAGGGCGACCAGCTCGCGGTTGCGCGCCGCCAGCTGGGCCGTGGCCCGCCGCTGGTGCTGCAGCGCGAGCGCGGCCGCGACGACGAGCGCACAGCCGACGAGGTAGCCGAACTGCGTCGAGCGGTCGTAGAAGACCGCCCAGTCGAAGGCGTCGAAGACGGAGCCGGCCGACAGCCACGAGTCGACGACGACCTGCCACGGCACGATGGTGAGCACGGCGAGCACCGCGAAGGAGGCGGCCGGCGCGAACACGGGGAGCCCGTTCGACACCGAGATGAAGACCGTGACCGCCAGCGGCACCAGCAGCTCGGGCGCGCGGACGTACCAGTCGCCCGGCACCGGCCCGAAGGCGATGGCGACGGTGATCGCCGAGACGACGGTGAGCGAGGCGAGGGGGAACCGCTTCGTGGTCGCCGCCGCGACGAGCGCCGTGAGCCCGACGATGACGTAGCCCGGCAGGCTCGAGGGGTACCAGTTGAACTGCAGCGCGACGGTCAGCGCCGTCAGGTAGGCGGCGACGCCGAGCCCGAGCAGGAGCACGCGGCGGAGCCCGGGGCCGAGGTCGCGGAGCGGCGCGACGGCACGGAGGCGGGCGGTCAGGGAGGGCTCCTGGGGCATCGTGGCGGCCCGCCCGGCGGCGGCCTCGGCCTGCTCGTCTGTCGCCCTCACGTCTGCTGTCTGCACGTCCACACGCTAGCTCCGGGCCCGCGTGCGTTTCTCGGCCAGAGGGATGAACGACGTTCGTGCAGTGAGTGCACGATCGGGGACATGAACCGTTCCGCGAAGATCCTCCTGCCCCTCGTGCTGGCCTCGTCGCTCGGCCTGCTCGTCTCGGGGTGCACCTCCGGCGACCCCGACGCGTCGGCGCCCGGCGCCTCCTCGGGGCCGTCCTCGTCCGCCTCGCCGTCCGCGTCGGCCGCACCCGACGGGTCGGCCAGCCCGTCGGCGTCCGCGCCGGCCGAGCCGAGCGCGACCCCCGGCCCCGACGGCGCCTCGGGCGGCGGGGGAGACCTCGGCGACGGCGCCTCCGGCGACGCGTCGGCCCGCTGCACGGTCGACGAGCTGAGCGCCGAGATCGCCGACGGAGGCGGCGGCGCGGCCGGCAGCTACGGCATCGCGTTCGTCTTCACGAACACCGGCGATCGCACCTGCACGCTGCAGGGCTGGCCGGGCGTCTCGTTCGTGGGAGGCGGGGACGGCACCCAGATCGGCGCCTCCGCCACGCTCGACCGCGGGACGCCGCACGAGACCCAGAGCCTCGCGCCCGGCGGCGAGGTCCAGGCGCTCGTGAAGATCGTGCAGGCCGGCGGCTTCGACGCCGCCACCTGCCAGCCGACCGCGACGGACGGCTTCCGCATCTACCCGCCCGGGTCGGTCCGCTCGATCTTCGTGGGCGCGTCGGGCTCGAGCTTCGAGGCGTGCGCGAACACGGCCGTGCAGCAGCTCTCGACGAGCGCGCTGGCGGCGTTCTAGGGGCCGCGAGTTGCCCCGAAGTGCTGCTTCCGCGCTCGCGGGGCAGCAGTTCGGGGCAACTCGATCAGCTGTGGGTGCGTGCGAGCACGAGCGCGCGGAGCTCGGCGACGGCGCGGGCGGGAGCCACGGAGGCGGCGGTCGTCGGGCGCGGGAGGGGCGCCTCCTCGAGGCAGCGGTCGAGCAGGGCCTCGACGAGCCGGGCACGCGCCGTGATCGCGGAGGCGGAGAGCGAGCCGGGCAGGATCCGCACCTCCACGGTGTCGCGCGTGGGGCTGTCGGTGAGCAGGGCGGTGAGGTTCACGTCCATGTACTTGAGCAGGCCGGTGCGGGCGGCGGCCTGCTGGAGGCGGTGCCAGCGCTGGGCGGAGGCGGCGCCTCCTGCGGTCGTCGCGTCGTCGCCTCCTGCGGTCGTCACGTCGTCGTCTTCGGCGTCGGCGTCGGTCCGGGCTCCGCTCGTCGCCGCGGCCCAGGCGGCCGCCTCCTCCTCCTCGACCAGCGCGAGCAGGGCAGGCGGCATGGGTGCGAGCCGGGTGCAGGCGGGGTTCGTCTCGAGCAGCTCGTGCAGGGCCCCGCGCCAGTGCCCGAAGAGCCGCACCAGGTTGGCGAAGGCGTGCGCCGAGCGGAACGGCGCCCCGTCGACGTGCAGGTGCACGGCGGCCTCGAGGGGGACGGTGAAGCCGAGCTCCCTCGCGGGCCGGAGCAGCGCCTCCAGCGCGGCCTCGTGGTCGACGGTCAGGGGCGCTGTCACGATCTCGCACGGCCGTTCGCGGCCGGGGGCGAGCGGGGCCGCCATCGCGATGCTCGCCCCCGAGCGGTCGCGCAGCCGCCGGACGCCGCCGACGACCTCGACGTCGGTGCCGAAGAGCCGCGCGGCCGCGTCGAGCGACTGCTCGAAGCGGGCGGCCGGGTCGCTGTGGTCGGCCACGAGGCGGAGGAGGCGCGGGTCGTCCGAGAGGACGCGCCACAGGTCCGGCGACGATGGAGACGCGAAGGTGACGCCTCCTGCCTTCCCGGCCCGCGCCTCCTCGTGCTCGCGTCGCAGGTCGTCGGCGATCGTGATGTCGTCCACGAAGGAGGCGACGGGCGCGCCGTGCGCGTCGGACACCTCCCACGCCGGTGTCAGGTGCCAGAAGTGGCCCATCCCCGGCACGAGCGAGGGCTCGGAGTCGGTGTGGAAGACCCGACGGGCCGCCCCGCCCGAGGCGAGGGCGACCCGTCGGGCGAGCACGCCGCGATCGACGCCGGGCGGGGCGATCAGCTCGATCTCGACGCCGATCCGGCGCCGCAGCGCCGTCGTCCCCTCGGCTCGCAGCGTCGTCCCGTCGTGTCCGGTCGGCGTCGTCACGGCGCGGCTCAGGGGACGACCGGCAGGCTGTCGCCGGCGAGCAGCGCCGCCCCGGCCCGGGCCTCGGCCTCGCGGACGGAGCCGCTCTGCCAGATCGCGGCGAGCTCGGTCGCGTTCGCCTCGGTGTACCCGCTCGCCGAGAACGCGGCCACCTGCTGGTCCTCGGTGAACGTGGCGGGCGCGGCCGGCACCTCCTCGTGGGCCAGCAGGGCCGCACCGATGGTGCTCTTCACGGAGTACACGCTGGGCTCGCCCCAGGCCACGGCGAGGCCGAGCGCCTGCTCCCAGCTGCCGCGTCCGAGGACGAACGCCACCAGCCGCTGGTCGTCCGTGTAGGAGGCGGCGGGCGCGTCGTCCGGACCGAACGGCAGCGGGGTGCCCGCCGTGATCGCCGCCCCGGCCTTGCCCTTCGCCGTGTCGACGTCGGGCGTGCCCCAGACGACGGCGAGGTTGAGGGCGTCGTCGGCGTACGGCGAGGCGGCGAACGCCGCGAGGTCGGCCTGGCTGTACGTGATCTTCGGCGCCGGGGTCTCCTCGCCCCCCGCGGTGCTCGCGGCCTGCGCCGCAGCGGCGTCGGCCGCGACCTGCGCGGAGGAGGTGGCCGGGGCCGCCCCGTCGGTGGCGAAGGCGCCGGCTGCCCCGAGCCCCAGCGCGGAGCCGGTGACGGCGCAGGCGACGACGGCGACGACTCCTGCGCGGCGGAACGACGCACCGCGGCTCGTGCCGGGCGCGGTGCGGGCGGTCGGGCTGGTGCGGGTGGTGCCGGTCTGCGTGGTGGGGCTGTCCTGGTCCATGAGGTGCTCCTCGGTCGGGTCGGCGGGGTGCGACGGTGCGTCGCGGTGCCGACCCTCCGGACGCTACGAGCCCGAGGAGGCGCGGGTCGAGCGATCCGGGCCGGTCCCGTCCGCACGGCGTCCGGTTCGGTCCGGAGGGATGAGCCGCACGCGCCGACCGCCCTCGCCCGGCTCATCCGAACGACCGATCGTGGCGCGTGCGTGCGTGCGTCCGCATTCACGGGCACGACGGACGAGTTGCCCCGAATCGTCGCTCTGACGAGGTCGGAACGACAGTTCGGGGCAACTCGACGCCGCCGGGCGTGGGGCGCTACGGGACGATGACCGCGCGGCCGCGGACCGTGCCGGCCGCGAGGGCCTCGTACGCGGCCGGGCCGTCGTCGAGCGAGTACCGCTGCGTCTCGACCGAGACGCGGCCCGACCGGGCGAGGTCGAGCACCTCGATCAGCTCGGAGCGGCTGCCCCAGTACGGCACCCGGACAGCGGCGTCGTAGGCGATCGAGCCGAAGCCGACCTGCGCGGTGCCGCCGCCGATCCCGACGAGGGTGACGTCCGCCTCCGAGGCGGCGACCGACGTGGCGAGGGCCACCGTGGGAGGCGCCCCCACGAAGTCGAAGACCGCGTTCGCGCCCAGCCCGCCCGTGAGCTCGCGGATGCCGTCGGCCGCGTGCTCGTCGCTGATCAGCACGTGGTCGGCGCCGACGTGGGTGGCCAGCTCGAGCTTCTCGTCGCTGACGTCGAGGGCGATGATCTGCGCGCCCGAGAGCGCCTTGAGGATCTGGATGCCGACGTGGCCGAGGCCGCCGGTGCCGATGACGACCGCGAAGGTGCCCGCCCCGAGCTTCGGCAGCGACGTCTTGATCGCGTGGTACGGCGTGAGGCCGGCGTCGGTCAGCGACACGTTCTGGACGGGATCGAGGTCGCCGAGCGGCACCAGGTGGCGCGGGTCGTCGACGATCATGTACTCGGCCATCGAGCCGGGGGCGCCGAGGCCGGGGGGCTTGATGCCCTCGGCCGCCGCGTTGACGCAGTAGTTCTCCTTGCCCTGCGAGCAGGGGCGGCAGCGGCCGCAGCCCCACGGGCCGTAGACGGCGACGGCGTCGCCGACCTGCAGGTGCTCGACGCCCTCGCCGAGCTCCTCGACGACGCCGGCGCCCTCGTGGCCGAGCGTGAGCGGGAGGGGGTAGCCGCCCGCCGCGTAGTCCTCCTCGCTGAGGCCCATGACGAACTCGTCGCTGTGGCAGACGCCGGCCGCGGTGATCTTGAGCAGCACCTGCCCGGGGCCGGGCGACGGCTTCTCGACCTCGACGACCTCGGGGTGCTGACCGATCTTCGTGTACTGGAGTGCCTTCATGGCCAGAGGCTACGCCGGACGCGCGGCCGGTGCCCGACACCTGTCGGCTGGCCGGCCCGCTGGTCGGCCCGCCGGCGTGCCCGAGCGCCGCGAGTGGTCAGGAAACGTCCTCCATGGGCTCGGGAGGGACATTTCCTGACCACTCGGCGCCGGCACAGGGCCGGCTCAGGCGAGCGGCGGCAGCTCGCGCAGGACGAGGTTCATCATCACCTGCGACATGACGACCTCGTCGCGCTGGTTGAGCACCTCGATGCGCGTCCGCACGAGGCCGCGGTCGGGCTTCGACGCGGAGACCCGCGACGAGAGCACCGTGAACCGTGCCCGCAGCAGGTCGCCCGGCCGCACCGGCAGCAGCCAGCGCAGCTCGTCCACCCCGGGCGAGGCGACGCTCGCCCGCTGGTTCAGGAACCCGCCCACCATCAGCCGCATCATCAGCGCCGTCGTGTGCCAGCCGCTGGCGATGAGGCCGCCGAACGGGCTCCTCCTCGCCGCCTCGGGGTCGACGTGCATGTCGTGGGGGTCGAACGAGGAGGCGAACGCCACGATCTCGGACTCGGTCACCTCGAGGGGCCCGTGCGTCTCGACGAGCCCGGGCACGTAGTCGTCGAAGGTGCGGTCGGCGAGCGGGGGCGAGGCGTGTGCGGTCATCACGGAGATCCTGCACCTGCACGACCGAGCAGGCTCACGGAACTTCCCCCCGATCAGGCGGAACGCAAGACCCGTTCATCACGATCGAGACTCGATCTCGACGCGATGGCCGCAGATCGGGGACAATGATCCGTGAATGGCTGTTCTACCGGTCATGTCGAACACCCGGCCACCACGGTTCCGACAGGCAAGGAGAACAGATGATCACGTTCGAGGGCGTCAGCAAGGTCTATCCCGACGGCACGGTCGCCGTCGAGCAGCTCGACATGACGCTGCCGACCGGCGAGCTCACCGTCCTGGTCGGCCCCTCCGGCTGCGGCAAGACCACCTCGCTGCGCATGATCAACCGGATGGTCACCCCGTCGACCGGCCGCGTGCTCATCGACGGCGTCGACGTCGCCGGCCAGGACGAGGCGCTGCTGCGCCGCGGCATCGGCTACGTCATCCAGGCCGCCGGCCTGTTCCCGCACCGCACGATCGTCGAGAACATCATGACGGTGCCCGCCCTCGTCGGCACGAGCAAGAAGGCGGCCCGCGCCACCGCGGTCGAGCTGATGGAGCGGGTCGGGCTGACCTCGGCGATGGCCGACCGCTACCCGGTGCAGCTCTCCGGCGGGCAGCAGCAGCGCGTCGGAGTGGCCCGCGCCCTGGCCGCCGATCCGCCGGTGATGATCATGGACGAGCCGTTCAGCGCCGTCGACCCGATCGTCCGCGAGGGCCTGCAGGCCGAGTTCCTCCGTCTGCAGCGCGACCTCGGCAAGACCATCGCGATGGTCACCCACGACATCGACGAGGCGATCAAGCTCGGCGACAACGTCGCCGTGTTCCAGGAGGGCGGCCGCCTCGCCCAGTTCGCCACCCCGCGCGAGCTGCTCGCGAACCCGGCCGACGACTTCGTCGCGGGCTTCGTCGGCCGCGACCGCGGCTTCCGCAGCCTCTCGTTCGACTCGGCCGCGAGCCTCGACGTCGCGCCGCTCTCCGAGGTGACGACCGGGCCCGAGCAGCTCGTGCTCGACCAGGCCGGCCGGCCCCTCGGCTGGACGGGCGCCGGTCTCGGGTCGACCGCCTCCCCGACCCCCACCGGAGGCGCGTTCCAGACCACGGACTCGCTGCGCCTCGTGACCGACCTCGCGATCACGTCGCCGGTCGGCGTCGTCGTCCGTGTCGACGAGGACGGGGTCGCCGACGGCGTGATCCGCCACACCAGCCTCATGCAGCAGCTGGAAGCCCGCCGCCGACGGGAGGTCGACCCGGCGTGATCCAGTACCTGCAGAACAACGTCGCGGTGATCCAGGCCGCCCTGTCGCAGCACGTGTTCCTCGCGCTGGTGCCGGTGCTGATCGGCATCGTCGTGTCGCTGCCCATCGGCTACCTCGCGGTCCGCTTCGGGTTCCTGTACCACCCGCTCCTCAACCTCAGCGGCATCCTCTACGCGGTGCCGTCGATCGCGCTGATCGTGCTCGTCCCGACGATCGTGGGCATCCAGATCCTCTCGCCGCTGAACATCATCATCGCCCTGAGCGTCTACACGATCGCGCTGCTCGTGCGGGTCGTGGCCGACGGGCTCAAGTCGGTCGACCCGCTCGTGACCGAGGCCGCCTCCGCGATGGGCTACCGCCGCCTCCGGCGCCTGGTCTCGGTCGAGCTGCCGATCGCGCTGCCGGTCATGCTCGCGGGGCTCCGCGTCGCCACCGTCGCCAACGTCAGCCTCGTCAGCGTCGGCGCCCTGATCGGCGTCGGCGGCCTCGGCGCCCTCTTCACCCGCGGGCAGCAGCTCGACTACACCCCGCCGATCGTCGTCGGCATCGTGCTCTCGGTGCTGCTCGCCGCCGTGTGCGACGGGATCATCGTGCTCGTCCAGCGGCGCGTGACGCCCTGGACGCGTGCGGCAGGGAGGATCGCCGCATGAGCGACGGACTGCTCGGCTACCTGCTCGACCCCGCCAACTGGCAGGGCGGCGGCGTGCGCGCCTCGATCCCCGAGCTGGTGCTGACGCACCTCTGGTACACGGTGCAGGCGCTCGTCGTCGCGGCCGTGATCGCGCTGCCCCTCGGCCTCTACATCGGCCACACCGGCAAGGGGTCGTTCATCGCGATCAACGCGGCGAACGCCGGCCGGTCGCTGCCGACGCTGGGCCTCATCATCCTGCTCGTCGTGATCATGGGCCTCGGCTTCGGGCCCGTGCTGATCGCCCTGGTCATCCTGGCGATCCCGCCGATCCTCACCACGACGTACGCGGGCATCCGCGCGGTCGACCCGGCCGCGATCGACGCCGCCCGGGGCATGGGGATGCGGCCGCTGCAGGTGCTCTTCAAGGTCGAGGTGCCCATCGCGCTGCCGCTGATCTCCTCCGGCCTCCGCAACGCGCTGCTGCAGCTCGTCGCCACGTCGACCGTCGCCGCGTACGTCGGCATCGGCGGCCTCGGCCGGCTGCTGATCGACGGGCTGTCGCTCAACGACTACGGCCGCGTCGTGGCGGGCGCCGTCGTCGTCGCCGCGCTGGCGATCGTGCTCGACCTGCTCGCCGCGGGCACGCAGCGGCTCGTCGTGTCGCCCGGCCTCACCGGGCGCATCCCGAAGCGCCAGCTGCGGCGCACGGCCCCTGCCGCTCCTGCACCGGCACTCGCTCCCGCCGACGGGGTCGCGGCGACGACCTCGGTGCACGGACCCTCGACGCCCACGACCTCGACGCCCGAGCCCGCCTCCTCGGCCCGCGACGGCGCGTCCTCCTGACCCGGCGCGCGCCTCCCGGCCCGCGCCTCCTCGACCCGGCCGGCACCTCCCGGTCTTGCCCCTTCACCCACACCCCCGCACCCGAACGAATCGTCGTCAGGTGCACGAGAGCAAAGGCTCACACCCCATGAAGAAGACCCTCCTCGGCGCCATCGGCGTCATCGGCGTCGGCGTCCTCGCGCTGTCCGCCTGCTCCGACCCCACCGCCAGCACCGGCGGCGGCTCGTCGTCCGACAGCGACACGATCGCCGTCGGCTCGGCCAACTTCCCCGAGAGCGAGCTGCTCGGCGAGATCTACGCCCAGGCACTCGAGGCCAAGGACGTCAAGGTCAGCCGCACCTTCAACATCGGGTCGCGCGAGGTCTACCTCAAGGCGCTCGAGGACGGCTCGATCGACCTGCTGCCCGAGTACAACGGCGCCCTGCTCGCCGCGCTCGCGACCGACGGCGTCGACGAGAGCATCACCACGCCCGACGCCGTCTACGACGCGATGGTCGACGTGCTCCCCGACGGCATCGGCGCGCTCGAGCAGTCCGACGCCGAGGACAAGGACACCCTCGCGGTGACCCGTGCCACGGCCGACCAGTACGGCCTCGAGACCATCGAGGACCTGGCGCCCGTCGCCGCCGACATGCGCCTCGCGGCCGCGCCCGAGTTCGCCGAGCGCCAGCAGGGCGTCGTCGGCCTCGAGTCGCTCTACGGCCTCACCTTCAAGGAGTTCGTGCCCCTCGACGCCGGCGGACCGCTGACGCTCGCCGCGCTCGAGAACGGCGACGTCGAGGTCGCGAACCTCTTCTCGACCGACTCGGCCATCACGACGAACGACCTCGTCACCCTCGAGGACACGAAGAACCTGTTCCTCTCGGAGAACATCGTGCCCATCATCCGCGAGGACAAGTCGAGCGACACCGTCGAGGAGGCGCTCAACGCCGTCTCGGCCGCCCTCACCACCGAGAACCTCACGGAGTACCTTGCCATGGTGCAGGTCGACAAGAAGGACTCGGCGAGCGTCGCCACCGCGTTCCTCACGGAGTACGACCTGCTGTAGGTCTCGCCCCGCTGTAGGTCTCGTTCGCGAACCGACGAAGAAGGTCCTCCCCGGTCTCGGGGAGGACCTTCTTCGTCGTCTCGCCCCCGTCACCCGTGCCCCTCCGGTCGTGTGTCTCCTCGTTCAGGAACATCGGTCCTGGGTCGCGCAGCGGGGGGAGCGAGAGTCCTGAGTCGTGCACGATCCAGGAGGTGCGGGTCGCGTTCTCCTGAGTGCGCAGAGCCGGGGTAGAGGAGGCGCGGGCCGGGGAACGCGGGAAGCCCCGTCCCGCAGGGTGCGGGACGGGGCTTCACCGGGAACGTCGGCGGGTGCCGGCGGGGGACGCCAGCCAGGTGAGGTGCTCGAGGAGCCTTCCTCGATGAGTACTACTCGGTGGCGACGGTGATCTTCGCGACGCCGACGAGCATCTCGTCCTGGACGGCGTCGGTGTTGAAGGTCTGGTTCAGCAGGGCGGCGGCGTCGGGGCTGATGTGGACGGTGGTGCCCTCGAGGACGGCGTTGGTGCCTTCCATCTGGAGGGGCTTCAGGGTGCCGCCGTAGAGGTTGAAGAGGTAGGCGTCCTCGGCTGCGACGGCGCCGTTGGCGGTGACGGTGCCGTAGAGCTTGCTCTCGCCCGGGTCGATGCGGAAGTCGCTGAGCTCGACGACGGTGCCGTCGGCGGCGGTCAGGGACAGGCCGGAGCCGTCGTGGTCGATCTCGCCCTGGACGTAGGGGCGCACGTCGCTGGAGGGGTCGTAGTAGTCGACGTTGCCGCCGGTGATGGGGAAGGAGAAGGTGCCGGTGGTGGCGTCGAACGCGGCGGTGCCGACGACTCCGGGGGTGAGGCCGAGGCTCGTGAGGGCGTCGACGAAGGACGCGTCGACGGCGACCTGGGTGTCGACGCCCTTGCTGAGGTCGGGGAGCGACGCGACGGGCTCGGTCGACGCAGCGGACGACGAGGACGACGGGGCGGCCGAGGACGACGAGCCGGAGGTGGCATCGCCGGAGGAGCAGGCGGCGAGGCTGAAGATGAGGGCGCCGGAGGCGACGATGCCGAAGGCGGACTTGGTGATGGTCTTGCGCGAGATGTTCACGATGTTTCTCCTTGTCTGTGGTTCCCGGTGGGGAGTTGACAGGGGTTCGCCACCCTCGCGCAGAACGACTGGTCCCGTTATCAGTCCGTGACCTCCGGGTCCCGAACGGGGCTCTCGGGGCCACCGGGGCTGCCGCGGCGGCCCCTCCGGCCTGGTCGCCCGCCCGCGGGCTCGTGCGGCACCCGCCCCCTGAGCCGGATCGCGATCTCGGAGGCGTCGAGATCCGCCAGGGACTCGGCCAGCACCTCGGCGTCCACCGTGCCGGCGTCGCGCGCGTCGAGCAACGCGGCCCGCTGCGCGGCCAGCACCGCCAGGGTGTGCCGGACGGCGGCGTCGATGCGGGCACGCCGCGCGTCGTCGTCCAGGTCGGCAGCAGCGGCTGCGGCCGCGTCGTCCGCATCTGCATCTGCACCTGCTTCCGTTCTCTCCCCGACCCGCCGAGCGGCGTCCCGCACCGCCTCGCCGCCCGGCACGGCGGCCGCCGCGTCGCGGAGCAGCACCACGAGGCGGCGCCGTTCCGACTCCGTCTGCCGGTGCACCGCCTCCTCGTCGACCGGTGCGGCGATGCGCCGCAGCAGCGGCCCGATCGTGCCGCCCTGCACCAGCAGCGACAGCGCCGCCACCGCGTACGCGATGAGCACGAGCACGGGACGCTGCGGGGTGTCGTCAGGCAGCGTCTGTGCCGCGGCGACCGTCACCGCGCCGCGCATGCCGGCCCAGACGACGGCGGTGCCGTCCCGCCAGCCGAGGGGCTGCGCGAGGAAGTACTCGATGTCGGCGAGCCCCTGCGTGACCCGTCTCGCGAACTGGTCGAGGGCCCGGGGCGACGGCGTCCGTCGGCCGCGGTTCATCTCCGTGAACGACTCGTGCGTCCCCTCGCTCGTCGAGATGCGCTCGTGCATGTCGGCGACGCGCGGACGCATCGCCTCGGCGTGCCGGGCCCGCGCCGAGAGCACCCGCAGCAGCGGTGCCACGTAGGCGGCCCGCACGAGCACGGTCAGCACGAGCGCCCCCACGGCGATGAGCAGGGCAGGGGCGAGGCCCGCGTGGTCCTGCTCGACCGCGATGACGATCGCCCGGATCTGCAGCCCCATCGTGAGGAACACGGCGCCCTCGAGCACGAGCTCGACGGTCCGCCAGTTCTGCCCGTCCGACAGGCGCGACTGGGGCGACAGCTCGCGTGGCGCCCGGATGCCCGTCACCAGCCCGGCCACCACGGCGGCGACCAGCCCCGACGCACCCACGGCACCGGCCGGCACGGACGCGAGGAACGGCACCGCGAACGAGATGACCGTGTTGACGGTCGGGTCGGTGAGCCGACGCCGCACGGCCAGGTTCACGGCCCCGACGACCAGCCCGATCACGACCGCCACGACGACCGAGTACGCGAACGTGCCGAGGGCGCCCCAGAACGAGAAGGAGGCGGCGGTCGCCACGATCGCCGTCCGCAGCAGCACGAGGGCGGTCGCGTCGTTGAGCAGGCTCTCGCCGTCGAGCATGGCGACGACCCTTCGCGACACCGACGTCTGCTTGACGATCGACGTCGCGACGGCGTCGGTGGGGCTGACGATCGCGCCGAGGGCGACGCCCCACGCGAAGCCGAGATCGGGCAGCACCAGCGAGAAGAACAGGCCGAGCAGCAACGAGCTGGCGACGACGAGCAGCACGGACAGCCCGCTGATCGCGCCGAACTCGCGCCGGAAGTTCATCGCCGGCATCGACACCGCCGACGAGTAGAGCAGCGGCGGCAGCACCCCGGCGAGGATCAGCTCGGGATCGATCTCGACCGAGCCGAGCGACGGCAGGAAGCTGGCGCCCACCCCCACGGCGACGAGGAGGAGCGGCGAGGCCACGCCGAGGCGCGGGCCGACGACCGTGGAGGCCGCGATCACCACGAGGCCGGCCACGAGGAAGAGCAGGGTCTCGGTCACGGCACCACTGTGGCACGCGCGCCGCCTGCCGCACGCGCTCTGGTCGAGGGCGGGTGTTCCGGGCCGAGGGCGGGTCGCGGCGTACCCGCCCTCGGCTCGGAATGCCCGCCCTCGAGAGGATCTTCAGGCGCCGAGGGGGATGGCGGTCAGGCTCGGGGTGCGACCACGGCCCAGCCGTGCGCGCCGACGACGAGCACGTCGCCGTCGAGGCCGGCGCCGCGTCCCGCGACCCAGCCGTCGGCCGCGGGCGTCGGGTCCGCGACGCGGAGGGGCTCGTCGCCGAGGTTGAGCGCGACGACCAGCAGCTCGTCCGCACCGTCGGCCCCGCCCCCGGCCCCGCGCACCTCGAGCACGAGCGTCTCGTTCGTGACCGAGACCGTGCGCGTGCGCGCCCCGTGCAGCCACGGGTGACGGCGACGGACGCCGACCAGCTCCTGGTGCAGGCCCAGGACAGCCGGGTCGGCGCCGGCCACGAGGGACACGGCGCCGTCGTCGCCCGACCAGCGGGGGAACGCGGGACGGATCGCGTCGTCGCCGCCGACCCGCTCCTCCTTGACGGCCCGCAGCCCGAGCTCGTCGCCGTAGTAGACGGACGGCACGCCGCCCAGGGTGAAGAGCAGCACGACGGCGTGCGCGTGGTGTCGCTCGTCGTCGATCTGGCTGGCGATGCGGGTGACGTCGTGGTTGCCGACGAACGTCAGCGGCGCGAACTCGTCGAGGAACTCGTCGTGCCGCGTGAGCGCCCAGGCGAGCTCGTGCAGGTTGACGTCCTGGATGCCGTGCCAGGTGCCCTGCCAGAGCTCGTACTGGGTGACGCTGTCGAGGCCTCCGTCGCGGACGGCCGCGGCGTAGTCGCCGTGCAGCACCTCGCCGACCACCCAGACGTCGGGGTGGCTCTCGCGCAGGGGAGGCAGCACCTCGGCCCAGAACGACGACGGCACCGAGTAGGCGGCGTCGAGGCGCCAGGCGTCGGCGCCGCGGTCGGCCCAGTGCACGAGCACCTCGGAGACGGTGCGGACCACCTCGGGCGAGGAGTGGTCGAGCGCGATCAACCCGCCGTGCCCCTCGAAGGTCGCCAGCTCGCCGTGCTCGTCGCGACGGAACAGGGCGGCGGCTGGCGAGGACGAGTCGGCCCGCGCCTCCTGCAGGGCCGGGAACTCGGGACCGACGTGGTTGAAGACGCCGTCGAGCATCACCCGCACCCCCTTGGCGTGGGCGGCGTCGATCAGCGTGACGAGGTCGTCGTCGGTGCCGAGGCGGGGATCGACGCGGAGCCAGTCGATCGTGTCGTAGCCGTGCGTCGACGACGCGAAGACGGGGCCGAGCGCGAGCCCGTTCGCGCCGAGCGCGAGCAGGTGGTCGAGCCACGGCACGAGGTCGAGGAGGCGCGGCTGCGGCGAGCGGTCCGCCCCGGTCGTGTCGGCCCCGCCGAACCCGAGCGGGTAGACGTGCCACCAGATGACGTGCTCGGTCCAGGCGCGCTCGGGGGCGGTCGGGGTGCGGGCGTCGCTGGTGCTGTCGGCGCTGGTCGGGGTGCTGCCGTCGGTGGCCGGGGTGCTGTGCTGCATGCGGGCCACGGTAGCGGCGGGCGCACGGGCCGGTCCGCGCGCACGTCGTCGTGTGCGCTGCGCGGCCGGGCCTGCGTGGCAGCACCCGACGACTGTCCCGGGCCTGGCACGATCGTCCGGTGACCGCCTCCGTCCCTCCCGGCCCCACCTCCGGCCCCGATGCCCCCGGCACTCCGCCGCGGCACCGCGCTCCCGGTGCCCCGCCCCGTCGACTCGGCGTCGTCGACGTCGGGATCCGCGTCGTCTTCTACCTCGGGGCGCTGGCCGCCCTGCTCGTGGTCGTCGGGCTCGGCGTCGCGGCGATCGTCGACACCGGGGCACCGCGCACCTGGGGCAGCTACACGGAGGTGAGCTGCGAGGGAGGGACCATCCGCCACGGCTGCCAGAGCCGCGGCACGTGGGTCAGCGACGACGGCCGCGACCGGCTCGACGACGTCGGCCTCGACGGCTCCGTCTCGGACGAGGGGACGACCCGGGCGTACGCGACCCCGGACGCCCTGCTGGGAGGAGACGACATCGTCCACGACGGCGCCTGGACCTGGGTGGGCTGGGTCCTCCCCGCCGGCCTCCTCGTCGCCCTCGTGGTCGGCGTGCTCCGGCGGGCGGAGGCGTTCGGCGACCTGGAGCGGCTGCGCTCTCGACGCCGTCGCGGCGAGGGAGGGCGCGGCGGGGACGCGCGGGACGACGACGCGCGCGGCGAGGACGGGCGGGACGACGACGCGCCTGGCGGCCCCGCGCGCCTCAGTCCGCGTCGATCTCGACCGGATCGCTGAGGTCGAGCGACCAGACGGCGACGCCGGCGAGGCCCAGCCCGCGGGCGAGCTCGACCCGCGTGTCGAGCGAGCGCGAGTCCGACCACCAGAGCACCGCGCCGTCGGCGAGGGTCGCAGTCTGCTCCGCGGCCGTGGAGTCCCAGCGGGCACTGCCGCCGGCGTCCCCGACGCGGTCGCGCGCCTCCTCGTCGGACACCTGCCCGGCGGGCTCGTCGCCGCCCCAGCGGTAGCCGTAGCCCGCGACGCCGAGCACGACCTGGTCGGTCGGCGCGAGCGCGGTGAGGGCGGCGAGCGAGTCGATCGTCCAGCCGAGGGAGCCGACGGGGCCCGGGTCGTCGGGCTCCCACGGGCCGTGCTGGTCGTAGGCCATGAGCGTGAGGTGGTCGAGCGACGCCGCCAACGCCGGCACGTCGTAGCCGAGGTCGCCGTAGCCCTCGACCGTCGTCGAGGCCTGCAGCGCGACGTCCAGCCGCACGTCGGGTCCGACGGCTGCACGCAGCTCCGAGGCGAAGGCGGTCAGCCCGGCGGAGTCGTCGGCCGTGAGGCCCTCGAGGTCGACCATGAGCGAGTCCCAGCCGCCCGTCGACACGCGCGAGGCCAGGTCGGCCGCGACGGCGGACCGGTTCGCCGGGCTCGAGAGCAGCGCGCTCGCGACCGGCTCGCTGAAGTCGCCGATCCGCTCGTCGTAGTTGCTCACGAGCAGCTGCGCCTGCAGCCCCCTGGCGTGGGCCGCGTCCCGCTGGGCCTCGGCGTCGAGCGACGGGCTGCTCACGCTGGCCCCGTCGGCGGCCACGAGCACGCCGTCGACCCCGACCACGTCGAGGGAGGCGGCGCTCGCGTCGACGAGGTCGGGGTCGGAGCCCTCGAGCACGAAGCCCGTGACGTCGAGGGCAGGGGCCGTGGTGGCGTCGGCGGGGGCTGCGTCGGCAGGGACGGCGTCAGCGGGGGCGGCGTCGTCCGACGCCACGGCGTCGTCGAGCGTCGCGCCGGACGAGGAGGCGGCCGGCTCGTCCGGCGGCGCGGCGCGAGTGGTCGAGGTGCACCCGCTCAGCACCAGGGCGAGCAGGGCCAGGGCCGCGACAGGGGCGACGGGCACGACGGGACGCGACCCGCCCGCGAGGACGGAGCGGGAGCGGCCGGACGTCGGTGTCATGGACGGATCGTACGACGACTCGCGACCGATGCGAACTCCCGCTGCAGGATGACGCGCCGACGCCCCCGGCCGCCTAGCGTGGGCGGCACGACCTCGGAGCACCGGCCCCGGGGCGAGGACGGTCCGGGGGGACGCGCACATGAGGACCACACGCTCGATCACCACGGTCACGACGCTGGGTGCCGTCGCTGCCCTCGCCCTCTCGCTCGCCGGGTGCGCGAGCGGGGCAGGCAGCGCAGGAGGCGCCTCCTCGGAGACGCCCCGGCCGACGGCCACCGACACGGCCGCGTCCCCGAGCGCCTCGCCGTCCACGACCGCTCCGGCACCCTCGCCGGAACCCGCCGTCGCCTCGATCCCCACCGACTGCACCGACATCGTCGACCCGGCGACCTACGCCTCGACGATGGCGGACACGCCGCTCAACGACCCCGAGTTCTTCGTCGAGACCCCGATGGGGCAGATCGACCCGATCGCGCCTCCCGCGGGCGCCGACCCGTACACCGTCGTCGACTCGGCGACCCAGCTGCGCTGTGGCTGGCGCGACATCCGCGCCGACATCACGGGCCTGTTCGTCGACGTCGCCACCGTCGACGAGGCGACTGCCGCCTCCTACCCGGCGTGGCTGGCCGACCCGACCGTCGACGAGGATCGCCGAGTCGCGGGCGCCGTGTCCGACTGCACGGACCGGCTCGGCGGCACCGTCTGCCAGTACACCCGCGTCGAGGAGCAGTACGGGACCGACTTCACGCAGACCGTGCTCGTCCGCGACGACGTCGTCGTCACGGTGCGTCAGTCGAACTACCCCACGAACGACCTGCTCGGCGCGATCGTCACCCGCATCTGGGGCTGACTCCCGGTCTCGCGCTCGTGCTCGCGTTCGCGCGCTGCGGGATCGGTCGAGTTGCCCCGAAGTGCTGCCCTCGCGGGCCTCGAGCCGCACTTCGGGGCAACTCGACGTGTTCGGGCGCGGGTCGTGCGGCCGGGGGTCAGGCGCGACCGCCGGGGGTCAGACGCGACCGCCAGGGCGGGCCGCGGCGAGCTCGAGGTTCACGTCGTCGGGGTCCTGCAGCGAGAGGACCACGAGGCCGAACGCAGGCAGGTCCGTGACCTCGCCGTGCTCGATCCCGGCTGCCTCGAGCCGCTCGGCCGCGGCGTGCAGCTCGTCGACCGAGCCGACCCGGAGGCTCAGGTGGTCGAGCCCGACCCGGTCGGGGTCGAAGCGGTCGCCGGCCGGGGCGACGGGGCGCAGCCCGAGCGTCTGGCCGCCGAAGGTGAACGAGCAGCCGCCGTAGGTGCGCTGCGGGTCGTCGTGGATCGTCGGGTCGTCGATCTGGTCGCTGAAGTCGCTGCCCGGCGGCATGCCGAAGAGCTGCTCGTAGAAGGCCTTGCTGCGCCGGATGTCCGTGACCGTGAGGCGCACGTGCGAGAAGCCGAGGGGGGTGACGATGGCGTCGTTCATGGGGCCATCATCGGCCTCGAGGCTGGTCGTGGCCCGCTCGCGACGCGGGGCCGAGAACGGGCGAGCTCGACGGGGGCGGGCGGTCGTGACGTCCCGCCCCCGTCGAACCCGCCCGTCCTGCCCGGCGGTCGCAGACGAGCGGCCAGCCGGCGCGCAGCGCCGGTGTCAGCGCAGCAGCCCGGAGCGCCAGGCCCAGACGACGGTCTGCAGCCGGTCGCGCGTGTCGAGCTTCGTCATGACCCGGGTCAGGTGCGACTTGACCGTGCTCGTCTCGATCACGAGGCGCGCACCGATCTCGTCGTTCGACAGGCCCTCGCCCAGCAGCCGGACGATCTCCTGCTCGCGCGGCGTCAGCACGTCGACCGAGGCCCCGGACGAGGAGGCGGCCCGCCGTCGCGTGAACTCCGCGATGACCCGGCGCGTGGTCGCGCCGTCGATCGCGGCGCGCCCCGACGCCAGTGCACGGACGGCGGCGACGAACTCGTCGGGCTCGGCGTCCTTGAGGACGAACCCGCTCGCCCCCGCCTCGAGGGCGCCGAAGACGTACTCGTCGAGGTCGAAGGTCGTCGCCACGAGCACGGCGGGGCCGCGGCGCGCGTCGCCGGGCATGCCCGGCTCCGCCCGCGGATCGCCGGGCACCGCGACCGAGGACGCCTGCGCGTCGCCGCCCGGGGCCGCGCCCGTGATCGACCGCGTCGCCTCGATGCCGTCGCCGCCGGGCATCCGGACGTCCATCACGACGACGTCGGGCCGGGCGCGCCGCACGACCTCGACGCCCTCGCGGCCGCCGGAGGCCTCGCCGACGACCTCGATCCCTCCCGCGGTCTCGAGCACGATGCGGAACCCGGCCCGCACGATCGACTGGTCGTCGACGAGCACGACCCGGATCACGCGACGGTCCCGTCGGCGGACTCGGCGTCGTCGGCGGTGTCGGTCCCGTCTCGCCCGTCGGCGGCGCCGGGCTCCCTCTCGACGGGCAGCTCGAGCCGCACGCGCCAGATGCGGGCGCCGGCCGCGTCGGCCCCGCCGACCGTGTCGCCCCTGCCTACGGCAGCGGTCCTGGCGTCCGAGTCACCGTCTCCTCGACCGCCGACCGCTCGCATCTCGGCCGACCCCGTCTCGGGCGGCCCCGTCTGCGTCGACCCCGTCTGCGTCGACCCCGTCTGCGTCGGCTCCTTCGCGACGACGCCCGCCTCGAGCAGCCCGCCCACGAGGGCCGCGCGCTCGCGCATCCCCACCAGCCCGTACCCTGCCGGAGCAGAGCTCGCGGGCCCCCGGGGCACCGCGTTCTCGACGACGACGACGAGCCGCCCCTGCCGCACCGTCGTGGTGAGCTGGACGCCGGCACCGGGGGCGTGCCTTCGGGCGTTGGCCAGCGCCTCCTGCACGGTGCGGTAGGCCGTGACGTCGGCGAGCGGGGCGAGCGTGGGCAGCTCGCCCTCGACTCGCTCGTCGACGACGGTGCCCGCCGCACGGGCCGCGGCGACGAGCCCGCCGACGTCGCGCAGCCCGGGCACCGGAGCGGTGCCGGTGGCGTCGTCGCCGGTCTCGCGCAGGATCCCCACGATCGACCGCAGCGAGTCGAGCGTCTCGCGCCCCTGCGACCGGACGCTGCGGAGCGACTCCTTGGCGCGCTCGGGGTCGACGTCGACGAGGCGCTCGGCGGCGCCCGCCTGCACGACGAGGCCGGTGAGGTGGTGCGCCGCGATGTCGTGCAGCTCGCGGGCCATGCGGGTGCGCTCCGCGGCGACGGCCGACCGGGTCAACGTCTCGTGGTGCTCGACGGACTCGGCGGCCCGAGCCCGGCTGTCGCTCTCGTGCCGACGCCGCAGCGCGACCCACGAGCCGACTGAGGCGCTGATCCCGTTCACGAGGACCGCCGTCGCCACGAGGGCGAGCGCCTCGACGAGCACCGACGATCCGGACGCGCCGACGCCCCCGAGACCCGCGATGCCGGCGCCCGCGCCGAGCGCCTGCTTGACGACCGCCGTCGCGCCGACGACGGCGCCGACCGTCTCGACGCCGACCGCGACGAGCACGACGGAGACGGCGCGACGGGTCGGCAGCAGGGTGCCGACCGTGTAGGCGGCGACGACGGGCGCGGCCGTCCAGATCGCCAGGCCGGTGGGCAGCACGGCCAGCAGGCACGCCTGCACCACGCTGATCGTCAGCAGGGTCGCCACCGGCCAGCGGCGCCGGAGCGCGAGCGGCAGGCACTGGACGACGGCGAGCACGAGGACGACGATGATCTGCGCCGCCGGGATGCTGCGCGACGCACCGAGGAACTCGCCCGCGCCCAGGAGCGAGGCTAGCAGCGCGACGGTCACCAGCGTCCACACCGCGGCGAGGACGACGTCTCGTCCGGCCGCCGTGCGCACCCCGACCCGAGCCAGGAGGCGCCGCGTCGCCGCGAAGCCGGGCCCCGTCCCCTCGTGCGCTGCCTCACCTGCGGCGTCGGCACGGCCGGAGACGGCGGCGACGCCTGCGAGAGCAGAGCGGGAGGAGGAGGTGGTCACGTCCCGAGCATGCCAGGTGCCGTCGCCCTCGTGGTCGCGAGGCGCACCTCCCTGTGGGCGCCGCATCAGAAGCTCACGCTCGGGGAGAGGAGACGCCACGTGACCGCGAACACGGCCAGCACGACGAGCGCCACGACGACGAGCACCCGTCCGGTCACCGAGGCCCAGCCCCGTCGTTCGCGCACGGCCTGCACGGCGGCGACGGCGGCGGGCACGATCGCGACGACGCCCACCAGCTGCAGCGCCTGCACGACGCGGATCGACCCGGCCGAGACGTCGACGAACGACATGGCCTGCCCGGCCACGACCGCCCAGCCGACGAGGGCGAGCAGCGTCGCGACCTGGCCGATGCGCGACAGCAGCAGCGCGCGGCGGCGGCGTCCGGTCTCGGGACGGCGTGCGGCGACGAGGTCGCGGCGTCCGGTGCGGCGGCCGAGCCCGACGAGCGCGGCGGTCGGCCACGCGACCACCGAGACGAGCAGCACCGCGACGGCGGCGATCACCGACGGCAGCGCCGTCGACGCGACCTGCCAGGGCTGCGCCCGCAGCATCGTGAAGGAGGCGCCCCACGAGATCGCCTGGACGGTCGCGTCGGCGTCGTCCGAGTCGCCGTCGGTCCGGGTCGCGAGCAGGGAGTCGCCTCCCACCTCGCGCCACAGGTGCTCGTCGACCAGCTCGTACACGCCGGTCGTGGTGGCGAGCGGCTTCGGGGTGACCGCGATCGTGCCGTCCGAGCGGGGGACGATCGTCGTCTGGCCGCTCAGGGCGAGCAGGGCGCCCGGGTTCGTGACCGGCGAGCGGGAGGAGGTGAACGTGCCGGCCATCGCGGCGGCCGCGGCGGCGCTGTCGAGCTGGCCCGCGCCTCCTGCGGTCTCGTCGGTCGTCAGCGACGACCCTGCCGCCGACGCGTCGTCAGAGGAGGAGGAAGAGGAGGAGGCGTCGCGCAGGTACCGGTCGGCGAAGCCCTGCAGCAGCGTCGTGCGCAGGTCGAGCGTCGCGGTCGGGGTGCGTCCCGAGGCGTTGAACGACACGAAGATGCCCGCGTCGGACTCGGGGAACATCCGCATCGCGCTGTGGAACACCTGCGTGTCGCCGTCGTGGCCGAAGGCCGGGACGCCGGGGGTGCTGTCGTCGAAGAAGCCGAGGTCCATGCGCTGGCCGACGGCGAGGGTGCCGAGCTGGTCGGCCCCGAGCGCGGGGCGGTGCATCTCGTCGAGGGTCGCGGGCTCGAGCAGGGACTGCTCGGCGGGCAGGTCGCCCAGGTGCGCGAGCATGAAGCGCGCCATGTCGGAGGCGGTGGCCGACATCGCGCCGGCGGGCGCGGCGTTCACGACCTCGGTCGGCACGGACGGCGCCGAGTCGTTCGGGTAGCCCTTCGCGAGCCGGGCGTCGAGGTCGGCGGGCAGGGGCTGTGCGAACGACGACGAGGTCATCCCTGCACGGTCGAGGACCTGCTCCTTCACCAGCTCGGCGAACGGCTCCCCGCTCACCCGCTCGGCGACGTAGCCGGCCAGCGTGGCGCCGTAGTTCGAGTACGCGGGGGTCGTGCCGGGCTCGTAGACCTGCGCCGGGGGAGCGGCCGTCACCGCCTCGCGCAGCGTCTTCTCGCTGCCGGGGGTGCCGATCAGGCCGCCGATGACCTCCTCGAAGCCCGCGGTGTGGGTCAGCAGGTGGCGCAGCGTGATCGCGCCCTTCGGGGTGTCGAGGTCGAAGTCGAGGTACTGCTGCACGTCGGCGTCGAGGTCGAGCTTCCCCTGCTCGACGAGCTGCATGATCGCGGTCGCCGAGACGACCTTCGAGACGGAGCCGATGCGGAACAGGGTGTCGTCGGGGTCGACCGGGCGGGCCGGGTCGCCGTCCGTCCCGGTGTCGGCGAGGCCGTAGCCGCGGGCGGTGAGCACCTGGCCGTCCGAGACGACGGAGACCGTCGCGCCGGGGATGCCGGTCGTCTGCAGCGCCGAGCCGAGCGCGCCGTCGAGCCAGGCGTCGACGTCGCCCTTCGTGAGCTCGCCTCCGCCGGGCTGGTGCTGAGGGACCGCAGGAGGCGCGGGCTCGGTGGCGGGGGAGGTCGCGCCGGCCGCGGTGGCCGAGTCGGCACCGCTGGCCGAGTCGGACGCGCCGGCCGAGCAGGCGGCGAGGGGGACGGCGAGGGCGACGACGGCCGCGGCGGCGGCGAGTCGGGGCAGGAGGCGGCGGGCGCGGAGGCCCGTCCGCGGCGGGGTGGGGAGGGGTGTCGATGTCATGCCTCCACGCTCGCCGCTCGGGCGACGTGCCACAGGGGGCAGAGGTCGGGACCTCGCCTGCGACCTGAGTCGCAGGCCGCTGCGACAGGTGCTGCGTGCCGCAATAGTCTCGGTACATGACGACGGCCGACGAGGGTGACGCGCCTGACGGCCCCGACGTGCCCCTCCCCTCCGGCTGGGTGCGGATCGGCGAGCGCGGCTGGTGGTCGTCGTGGGCCGGCTACAGCGCCGTCTTCGTCGTCACGACGATCGTCTACTTCGGCGCGCAGGCGGGGCGGTTCTTCGACGACCTCGTCCCGTGGCCGAGCGACCTGCTGCTCGGCGCCGTGGTGATCGCCGCCCTGCTGTGGCTCGGCACGGCGGCGCGGAACGCGATCTACCCGCAGCCCTGGGTCAACCTCGACACCGACCAGCTGAGGGCCGGCCGCCGTCGCACCGTCGCGCTGACCGACCTCGACCGGGCGACCGTCCCCGTCGATCCTGCCCTGAAGGCAGACGTGCTCGTGCTCCGCCTGACCGCGAAGGAGGCGCGGGTCGAGATCATCCTGCGCGACCGGCGGGGCCCCCGCCTCGACGGCACCTCCACCCGGGTGCTCGCGGAGGCGCTCCGCCGCACGTCCGTCGCGATGCCGACCTCGGCGCCCGATCCGACGGGCCGCTTCGGGCGGTACAACTTCCCCGGGCACATCGGCCTCGACGACGCGATCGCGCTCGTCGAGCACCCGCCTGTTCCCGGTGCGCCGCTGCCTGCCTCCTGGTGAACGCGCGCCGTGAGACCCGCGCCACACCCCTGAACGAGCACCGCACCCCCGAATTCGAGGGTGTGGTGCTCGTTCAGGGGTGCGGGGGCAGGGGCTCGAAGTCGTGAGCTGACGCTGCGCGCAGACCCTGCGGACCCGCGCGCACCCGTCGGCGCGCTCGAGGGTGTGCGCGGGTTCCGCGGGTGCGGCGGCCGGTGCGGCCGCCGCGGCGTCAGACGAGCCCGTGCTCGTAGGCGAGGATCACGACCTGCACGCGGTCGCGCAGGTCGAGCTTGGCGAGCACCCGGCCCACGTGCGTCTTGACCGTGGACTCGCTGACGACGAGCCGCGCGGCGATCTCGGCGTTGTTGAGGCCCTGCGCGACCGCGAGGAACACGTCGTGCTCGCGCTCGGTGAGCGCCGCGAACGGGCTCGGGGTGCCCGCGGCTGCGTCGTCCGCACCGCGGCCGGCGCCCGCACCCGCACCTGCCCCCGGACCGACGCCACCGCCTCCTCCTGCCCCGCCCGCGCCGCCGCGCGGCAGACGCGGCAGCGCCACGTCGAGCACCGCGCGCGTGACCCGCGGCGAGACGACGGCGTCGCCCGCGGCGACCGCGCGGATGCCGGCGAGCAGCTCGGCGCGGGGCGCGGTCTTCACGAGGAACCCGCTCGCCCCTGCCCGCAGCCCCGCGAACGCGTGCTCGTCGAGGTCGAAGGTGGTGAGGATGAGCACGCGGCTCGCCGGCGTCTCGCGCACGATCCGCCGGGTGGCCTCGATGCCGCCGATGCCGGGCATGCGGACGTCCATGACGACGACGTCGGGCGACAGGTCCGCGGTCAGGACGACCGCCTCCTCGCCGGTCGCCGCCTCGCCGACGACGACGAGGTCGTCGGTCGAGTCCACGATCATCGCCATGCCGCGTCGGACCAGTTCCTGGTCGTCGACGAGCAGGATCCTGGTGTCGGTCACCGTGCCTCCTCCGTGTCGGTCAGCACGACGGCGACGCGCCAGCCGGCGCCGTCCGGCAGCGGGCCTGCCTCGACGGCGCCGCCGTACATCCTCGCGCGCTCGCGCATGCCGATCAGGCCGCGACCTGCGCCTGCGAGCCGCGGAGCACCGCCGTCCCCGCCGACCGGACCGCCGTCCCCGCCGGCTGCCGCGGCCTCCTCGCGGGCGACCCCGTCGTCGGTCACGGTCACCGACACCTGATCGCCCCAGTCGAGCTCGACGAGCACCCGGCTCGGCGACCCTGCGTGCCGCAGGGCGTTGGTCAGCGACTCCTGGACGATCCGGTGCACGGCGGTCTGCAGCGCCTCGGAGGCGGCAGGCGAGCCCCGGGACTCGACCACCACCGGTAGCCCCGCGGCCCGGAACGAGGCCACGAGCTCGGGCAGCTGGTCGATCCCGGGCTGGGGCTGCGCCGAGAGCGCGGCGCCGGGGGCTGCCGCCGACGTGCCGACGCCGCCATCGACGCCGGCGCCGGGGGCTGTCGCCGTCGACGCGTCGTCGTCGTCGTCGCCCAGCGCCCCGAGCAGTCGACGCATGTCGCCGAGCGACCGCCGGCCGACCTGCACGATCTCGACCACCGCCTCCTGCGACCTCGCCGGGTCCTTGCGGGCGAGGGCGTCGGCGCCCTCCGCGAGCGTGACCATCACGGAGATCCCGTGCGAGACGATGTCGTGGACCTCGCGGGTGATGCGCGCCCGCTCGGCCGCCGTCGCGAGCCGCGCCTGCTGGTCGCGCTCGCGCTCGAGTCGCTCGGCCCGCTCGACCAGCGTCTCCAGCCGGCGGCGCCGGGAGCCGACGTCGACCCCGATCAGCACCGCGACGAGGGCGAGCAGCACCGTGACGACGGAGGCGCCCGTCGCGTCCCCGAGGACGGCCGTCGACAGGGCCGACACCGCCGCCCCGACGACGACGGAGACGCCGAGGCCGATCCAGGCGGCCCGGACCGAGCGGTGCACGGCGAGGGCGTAGAGCGCGAGGCAGGTGCCGAGCGGGTCGAGGCCGCCGTCGACGAGGGCCGCGACGGCCGTGGTGACGGTCACGACCGCGAAGGTCAGCCAGGGGCGTCGGCGTCGCACGAGCAGCGCGGCGGTCGAGAGCACGAGGCCTGCCCCGAGCACGACATCGACGCCGAGCGGGCGGCCGTCGCCGGTGGCGAGCCAGACGAGCGCGAGACTCGTCCCGCTGACGAGCAGGTAGCCGAGGGCGACGAGGGCGTCCGCCACGGCGGGACGCGACACGGCCCGGCCGCGCACGGCGCCCGGCGGGCGGAGGCTGTCGGGCATGGTCCGACTCTACGCAGCGGCCCGGACGGAGGCGCGGACGCGGTCGGCGTCCCCGTGGCCGGAGCCCAGCGTCGAGACGCCCAGCACGATCAGCCAGCCGATCGCGATCGTCGTGGCCACGAGCTCGAGGACGCCGCCGACGTCGGTCCCGACGCGCAGCAGCGAGAGCAGGCCGCCCGTCGCCGCGATCAGCGCCACCGAGACGCCGCTCGTCATCGAGAGCACCCGCAGCCGGCCGCGACCGGCGACGAACGAGGCCTGCAGCATCGCGACGCAGGCCGCCGCGAAGGCGAGCACGGCCGACGTGGTGTGGACGAGGTCCTGCACCGTGAACGTCGCGCCGACGGGCAGCGGGCAGCCCGCCGTGCAGGGCACCTGCGACGCCACCAGGAACAGCCCCGACGCGGCGGCGATCGACGTCGACACCGACCAGGCCCCGAGGAGGCGCCTCGCAGCCCGTGTGCCCCGCCCGGCCTGCGTGCCCCGTCCGTCCCGTGCAGCGCGCAGGCCGCGCCCGGCCCACGCGACGAGCAGCCCGCCCGCGACCACCAGCAGCAGCGCCGCCTCGAACAGCGCGGCCGTGGGCTCGCCGTCGGCCCCGAGCTCGCTGACGTAGACGGGCCGGTCGACCCGGCTGCGGGCGACCCAGATCAGCACGAGCGCGACGGCGGTGAGGGCGCTGCCGACGACCGCCGCGGCGGTGCGGGAGGCGGCCCCGGCGGCGGCGCGCGAGGCCCCGGTGCGCCCGGTGGCGGAGGCGGTCGCGCCGCCGGCAGGACGGGCGGCGGACGGTGAGGTGCGGGACACGGTGGAGGCCATGTCCCGACGCTAAGAAGACCCCTGCCCCGCCCGCGTCGGACCCTGGTGCACGCCCGAGGCGGGCGTGGCACCTGGGTACCACGCGCCTCCTCGTCGCCTCTGTCGTGGTGCAGGCGTCGTGGGACGGCGTGGGCACGGGCCCGCCCCTGTCCCGTCCCACGACGCCGTCCTCGTGCGACGGACCCGGCGGGGCAGGCGGCGAGGAGGTGCTGGCGCAGCGCTCGGCGACGTGGTGAGGTGGGCCATGTCCTTCTTCCCCGACGTGCCCCCGGTCGACGACGACGAGCTGGCGGAGGCGTGGGTCCCGCCCGCCTGGACACGGCCTCCCGAGGGCTGGTTGCCCGGACGCCTGGCCGAGGCCGCGCTGCTCGCGCGCACGGACGAGGTCGCGGTCGCCGTGACGGGCGTCACGGCGCACCCTTCCGGCGTCGGCATCGAGCTGCAGTGGACCCTGAGGAACCCCGGCCAGGGCCGGCGCGCGTGGGCCGCCCTGGTCGACCGCTTCGAGGGCGGGCGCTTCCGGCCCGGCCTCGCGGACGAGACGGCGGGCCTCCGCTTCGGCGTCCAGCTCGCCGACGGCAGCACGGCGATCGCCGACATGGGCCACGGCTTCGGCGGCCACGGCGACCCCGAGGAGGTGCCGATCGGCCCCGTGCTGACGTTCGCGCCCCAGGGCGGCCAGGGCGACGACCGTCTCATGACGACCACCGGCACCCTGTGGCTGTGGCCCCTGCCCGCCGACGGGCCCCTCGAGCTCGTGCTCGCCTGGCCCGAGTTCGGCATCCCCGAGACGCGGCACCGCTTCGAGCACCTCGAGCTCGACGCCGCCGCCCGCCGGGCACAGCCCCTCTGGGAGGCCTAGGGGCCCGCCCGCCGCTCACACCCCCGACGGTGCAGCACACCCTCGAATTCAGGGGTGTGCTGCACCGTCGGGGGTGTGAGGGTGACGGGCGCGGGTGCGCGGCGGGCGAGCGCAGGAGGTGCCGGCCGGGCGGGCAGGTCAGCGCACGCTGAGCAGGGCGACTCCCGCGCGCGCGACGTCGTCGGGCGAGCCCGCGCTGAGCACGGCGGCGCCGTCGCGGCGGGCGGCGTCGACGGCGTCCCACACGACCGCCGCGCTGCCCGGGTCGAGCTCGCTCGTGGGGTCGTCGAGGCAGAGCACCGCGGGCCGTCCCGCCAGGGCGCGCGCGACGGCGACCCGCTGCTGCTGCCCGCCCGAGAGCTGCTCCAGCAGGTTGTGCCAGCTCGCCTCGGGGACGCCGAGGCCGTCGAGCAGCTGCTCGACGTCGGTCCACGAGTCGAGCGCCCCGGGCGTGCGGGCGAGGAGCGGCAGGGCGACGTTCTCCGCCGCGGTGAGGGAGCCGAGCAGCTCGTGCTGACGCGTCACGAGGCCGACGTCGGGCCGGCTCGCGCGGCTTCCGTGGCTGCCACTGCCACGGCCACTACCGCTGCCGTCGCCGCTGCCGTCGCCGGCACCCGCGCCGCCCCGGCTCCCGAGGAGCACCTGCCCGGCGAGCGGCCGCTCGAGCCCGGCGACCACGCGCAGCACCGCGGAGGGCACTCCGTCGGGGTCGCCGAGCAGCACGGCGGCCTCGCCTCGCGGGAGGACGAGGTCGATCGGGGCCGAGGGGGAGCCGTCGGGACGACGCACCACGAGCCCGACGAGACGCAGCGCGGGGGAGCCGACCCGCGCCTCCTCAGCAGTGAGCCCCGGCCGGACCGGCTGCCCCACTTGCTCCGGCTGCCCCGCTTGCTCCGATGGCCCCGCACCCGCACCCGCGCCCGCACTTGCACCCGCGCCCGCATCGCGCTCACTCATGCCTCGCGCCTCCCGTCGTCCGGCCGCCCGACCTGCCGTCCGTCTCGTCGACCCGGCGCACGCGCAGCTCGCCGGGCGCCACCTCCTCGACCGAGACGAGCGCCCCGTCCGACCAGTCGGCCCGAAGGGCCTGCGGCAGCTGCAGCGAGCCGTCGGTGCCGACGACCGACCAGCGCCCCTCCGCGGTGGCCTCCTCGCCGACCCGGCCGTCGCGGAGGTGGACCATGCGCTGCATCCGCGCGGCGACCGCGTCGTCGTGGGTGACGACGAGCACGGCCGTGCCCGCCTCCGACGTCGTCTCGACGAGCAGGTCGAGCAGGGCGTCGCGCGCCTCCGGGCCGAGCCGGCTCGTGGGCTCGTCGGCGAGCAGGAGGCGCGGGCGCGGCGCCAGCGCCACGGCCAGCGCGACGACCTGCTGCTCGGTCGGCGTCAGCAGGCCGACCGGTCGCCGGTCGCCCACGAGCCCGGCGGCGCGCAGCACGCGTCGGCCGACGCGGAGGTCGTCCCGCTCGCGGCTGCCCACGGCCCAGGCGACGTTGCCGACGGCGTCGTCGTGCAGGAGGAGGTTGGCCGGCGCTCCCTGCATCATCAGCCCCAGCGTGCCGCGGCGCAGGCGGCTGACCGTGCCGGGTCGCGCGGTCGCGAGGTCGGTGCCGAACACCTCGGCCCGGCCGGCCGAGGGCCGCGTCACCCCGGCGACGATCGAGAGCAGCGTCGACTTGCCCGAGCCCGACGGGCCGAGCACGGCGACGCGCTGCCCGGCGGGCACGACGAGGTCGACGCCGCGCAGGGCGGCGACGTCGGTGCCGGCCTCGCGGTACACGTGCACGAGCCCGCGGCAGAGCAGGGCGAGGTCGTCGTTCACCGAGGCTCCTCCTCGGGGCCGAGCTCGGGCCCGCTGCGCTCGGGCCCGCCGAGCTCGGGGCGGATGCGCTCGAGCCCGCTGCGCTCGGGCCTGCTGCGCTCGGACCCGCCGAGCTCGGGCCCGCTGCGCTCGGGCCCGACCGGTCCGCTCCCGCCGAGCTCGACGCGCCCCGCGACCCCGGCCACGCCCGCGAGCAGCGCGAGCGTGCCGACGACCAGCAGCGCGAGTGGCCCCCACGACGGCACGAGGTCGGGCGGCGGCGTCCGCCCCGAGCCCACGACGAGCGGCAGCCGCGACACGGTCAGCAGGTAGGCGACCAGCCCGGCCGCCCCGCCGAGCACCGTGCCGACCGCGGGAGGCAGGAACACCTCGAGGGCCGCCGCCTGCCGCAGCCGTCGTCGGGGCACCCCGGCCGACTCGAGCGCCGCCCGGTCGCCCCGGCGCGACGGCGCCGACACGACGCGCGCGGCCACGGTCGCGGCGAGCGTCAGCAGCAGGGCGGCGGCTCCCACCACGAGGGCCAACGAGGAGGCGCGGGTCGGCGACGCGTGCCGGTACCCGGCCGTCACCTCCTGCAGGGTCCGGGTGCCGACGACCTCGACGCCCTGGTCGGACAGGGCCGAGACGACCCGCGCCTCCTCGGCGGTCGTCATCGGCGCGAGCCACACCTCGTGCTCGGCCTCGGACGCGCCGGGATCGCTGACCCGGTCGAGCAGCGGGAGGTCGACGAGGATCCCCTCGCCGCCGATGCGCGGCAGGATCCGGGCGTGGCCGACCTGGGCCAGCACGCGCGACGTCAGGTCGGGGGCGACGCCGACGAGGCCGCCCTCCACCCCGGCGAACGGGGTCGTCGCGGTGCCGTCGGCGACGACGACCGGCAGCGGCTCGGGCGCGTCGAGCGGCGCGATCGACGCCGTGTTGCCGCCCTGCTGGTCGAGGAACGACAACGCCAGCCCGGGCACCGCGCCGCCGCGGTCGAGCGCGTCGGCGATCGCGGTCGTCGCCGGGCGGGTGGGGTCGACGGCCTCTCCGACGCGGTCGCGCCACCGGTCGGGGGCGAGCCAGCCGGCGGTGTCGGCCGCCGCCTCCTGGTCGGTCGAGATGCCGGTCACGGTGAGGGCGACGCCGAAGGTCGGGGTGGTCGCGCGCGAGCTGGTGACGCCGAGCCAGACGACCCGGCAGCCGCGCTCGCACGGGAACCGGCCGGGCACGCTCGTCAGGGTACCGTCGCGGGGATCGCCGAGGTCGACCGTGTGCCAGCCGTCGGCCGCCTGCACCACCACGCGGAGCGACACGTCGGCGAGGTCGGTCGGGAACCCCTCGACGGTGAGCCCCTGCGGCGCGATCGGCGTCACGTCGGCGACGTCGAGCGAGAGGCTCGAGCCGGTCAGCACGAACGAGTCGCCGACCGGCGGGGCGAGCAGCTCGGCCAGGCGGTCCGGGGTGCCGGCGGAGCTCCAGCCGGCCGACCAGGCGGACACCGCGCCGAGGCGCTCCGTGTCGACGGCGACGATGCGGCCGACGCCCTGGCCTCGGCGGAGCACGTCGACGGCCATCGCCCGGTCCCCGTCCGGGTCCGCGGCGCGGACCGCGTCGACGAGGTCCACGTCGTCGCGGACGCCCACCCTCAGCACGGTCGAGGCCCCGACGGAGGCGCGGGCCCGGTCGACCTGCAGCCGGTCGGCCGTCACGGCGACCTGGCTCGCCCACCCCGTCACGGCCACGCCGAGGCAGACGAGCACGGCCGCGGTGAGCACCGACGGCGTCCGGCCGAGCCGTCGCGTGACGAGCAGCGCGCCGAGCGAGCGGGGCGGTCGTCGGGCCGAGCGGCGGGCGAGCAGGGCGACGAGCCGGAGGGCGCCCACGCCGACGAGCACGGCGACGAGGCTGGGCGCGAGCAGCGCGACGCCCGGGCCGGTGGCCTCGCCCTGCGTGACGAGCGCGACGAGCACGGTGACGGTGACGAGCGCGAGGCCGGCCTGCACGACGACGCCGAGCCGCCCGAGCCGTCTCGGGTCGGCCGACCCGCCGAGCAGCTGGTCGAGGGGCACCCGCGCCGAGCGCAGGCTCGCGACGCCGAGGGCGACGAGCGACCCCATGAGCGCCAAGGAGGCGGCGCCCACCACGAGCGGGCTGGTCGGCTCCACGCGCCCGGCGTCGCCCAGCCAGGCCCGGGCCGCGACGGCGGCGGAGCCCCAGCCGGCCAGCGCCCCGAGCACCGCGCCGAGCACGACGGCCAGGGCCGGCTCGGTGAAGACCGTGGCGAGCCAGCGGCTGCGCGTCAGGCCCCGCAGTCGTGCGAGGCCCCACTCGGCCGAGCGGACGCGCGCCAGGCGCTGCACGACGAGTGCGACCGCGAACCAGGCGAGCGCGAGGGCCTGCAGCGCCGTGGCCGCGGCGATGACGGCGGCCGCGTCGGCCTGCCGGTCGACCTGGCCGAGCACGCCGGTGAGGCCGGTGCGCAGGCTGGCACGGGCGGCGGCGCCGTCCGTGCCGAGGGTCGCCTGCTCGAGGGCGGCGGCGTCGGCACGGACCCGAGCGACGTCGTCGAGGGCGAGCGGCCGCGACGGGATGAGCGCGGCGTAGACCTTGGCGTTCAGCAGCAAGGCGTCGAAGCCGTCCGACGTCACCACGAGGTCGTCGGCGCCAGGGACGTCGACCCGCACGGCGCGGGAGGGGGCGGCGAAGAACCGGCCGTCGTCCCGCGTCGGGTCGTAGCGCCCGCTGACGGTCAGCTCGACCTGGTCGCCGTCCGTGACGACCGTGAGGACGTCGCCGACGGCCACGCCCTCGACGGCGGACGACACCATCACCTGGTCGCTGCCGACGGGGCAGGTGCCCTCGTCGAGCACGGTGTCGCCGCAGTCGTCGCGGAGGAGGCTCGACACGCGGGCGCCGCCCGTCACGTCCGCGTCGCTCGCCGACGTCCAGAGCACGTCGGCGGCCGACTCCGCGGCCACCACGGGGGCGCGCCACACAGGGCCCAGGTCGACCGACTCGACGACGTCGCGGCCGTTCGACATGCCCACGAGGGTCGAGTCGCCGTAGAGGTCGGACACGACGACGAGGCTGAGATCGTCGACCCGCGAGAGGGCGGTCGCCTCGGCGAGGCCGTGCTGCTGGACGGCCCGGAGCAGCATCGGCGCCAGCACCGAGATCAGCACGGCGAGGGCCGAGAGCACGACGAGGGAGGCGGCGCCCGCGGGACGGCGGCGCACGCTCGTGACCCAGGCAGGTCGAGCCACCGGGCACCTCCTCGTGCGGTCGTGGACGAGCAGACACTACCGCCGAACGGTGCCGCGGCTGCACGTTCCCGGCGTGGGCACGCGCGCTAGCCTTCGACGGTGGACGACGACCTGCCCTGGGCCCGCTACGAGAAGGACAGGCTGCCGCGCGGCTGGGGCTGGCCCCTGACCCGGTCGACCGTCGAGGAGCTGCTGCGCGAGCAGGAGGTGGTGGTCGACGAACTGCACTTCGGGATGCCCCTTCTCCCGGCCGACCTGTCCCGCGTCTGGTTGGTCTCCGCGCGAATCCCCGGGAACGCCGTCTCGCCCCTGCGCATGCCGTCGGTCGACACTCGTAGATCACGCCCCTGGCTCCTGGTCAGAGCGTTGAGCCCGGAAGCCAGGAAGGCCGTCCCCGCCGAGGTCGTCCGGGCCGAGGTCGTGGCGACGATCGCCTGGATCGCCACGACCCTGAGCAGCGGTGACGCGCGCCTCGCCAGCGACCACTCCCGGTCGAGCTGGTGGGACGGAGAACGGGCCGTCTCGCGAGAAGACTGAGCTGGGCTCGGCGGCCGCGCGGAGGGGCTGCGCGGGGCAGGCGTCAGGGGACGAGACAGGCGTGGGCCCACGCCTGCCTCGTCCCACGACGCCGGCGTGACGACGCGCGCGGCGCAGCCGCCCCTGCGAGACTCGGGGCATGCCCGTACACGGTTCCCCGCTGCAGCGCCTCGGCTTCCTCACGATCGGGTCGTTCGACCCTGCGTCCCCGGCCGGCGGCCACGAGGACACGCTGCGCGTCATCGAGCGCGGCGAGCAGCTCGGCCTCGACAGCGCCTGGCTGCGGCACCGGCACCTGCAGCCCGGCATCTCGTCCCCCGTCGCGATCATGGCGGCCGCGTCGCAGCGCACCAGCCGCATCGAGCTCGGCACCGCCGTCACGCCGATCGGCGCCGAGAACCCGTTCCGCCTGGCGGAGGACCTCGGCACGGTCGACGTGCTGCTCGGCGGCCGCCTCAACCCCGGCTTCTCGACGGGCACGCCGATGAACTTCGACCTCTACCGCGACGCGATCTACCCCAACACCCTCGACCAGGAGGACCTCGGTCCCGACCGCCTCCTGCGCCTCCGCGACCTCGTCCGCGGCGACGTCGTCAGCGCCTCCCCGGGCCGCCGCGGCATCGAGGAGTTCAGCGACGTCGTGCAGCCGCACAGCCCCGGCCTCGTCGACCGGCTCTGGTGCGGCGTCGGCAGCACCCGGTCGGCGGTCTGGGCCGGCGAGCACGGGTTCCACCTGCTGGCGTCGAGCGTCACGAAGGCCGAGCAGGGCACCGACTTCGCCGTGAACCAGCGCGCCCAGATCGACGCGTACCGCGACGCCCACCCGGCCGGCGCCTCCGCCCGGGTCTCGCAGGGCCTCGTCGTCGTGCCGACCGACTCGGCGACCCTGGAGCAGCGCGCCCGCTACGCCGCGTACGCCGAGTCGCGCGCGGGACGAGTAGGCGTGCCGCAGGGCCCGGGACAGCTGCTGTTCGCCGCCGACCTGGTCGGCACCTCGGCCGAGATCGCCGACGCGCTGCACGCCGACCCGGCCTACCAGGCGGTCGACGAGGTCGCCTTCGCGCTGCCCTTCTCCCTCGAGCCGGACGACTACGCGCAGATCCTCACGGACCTCGCCGAGCACCTCGGGCCCGAGCTCGGCTGGGCTCCGGCCCCTGCGCCGACCTCCTGACGATCGAGGCGGGGAGAGGTGCGCTCAGGCGCTGCCAGCCCCGCCCCCGTCGCCGCGCACCACGCGCTCGAGCAGCTCGAGGTCGATGCCGACGTGCGCCCGCGCCAGCGACGCCGCCTCCCGCGCGCGCCCCGCGCTGATCGCGTCGACGATCGCCTCGTGCTCGGCGAGCGCGCGCAGCTCCATCTCGCGCATGCCGTCCCGACCTCCCCAGGGGTGTGCCGGCGCGGCGATGCTGACCCGCGCCTCCAGCTCGAACAGGACGTCGCGGAGGACGGCGTTGTGGGCGGCCTCGGCGATCGCGACGTGCAGCAGCTCGTCGGCCTTCTGCGAGGCGAGCCCCGAGTCGGCGGCGCGGTAGGCCTCGAGCCGGTCGCGCAGCAGGGCGACGTCGGCGTCCGTGCGGTTCTCGGCGGCCGCCTCCGCGACGGTGCCGTGCAGTCGGCCGATGGCGGCGCTCGTGTCGCTGAGGTCCGACCACCGGGCGGCGAGGGTGCGCTGCGCGACGGCGGACGTCGACCGGGCGTCCTGCTCGGGGCGGGAGTCCTGCGCGAGCACGAACGACCCGCCTCCTCGGCCGCGCTGCGTCTCGATCAGCCCCTGCTCGACGAGCCGCGCGAGGGCCTGCCGCACGGTCATGCGCCCGACGCGCAGCGAGGTCGCGAGCTCGCGCTCGGCGGGGAGGCGCTGGCCGGGCAGGTACTCGCCGGTCGCGATGGCCGTGACCAGGCGGTCGGTGATGTCGTCGGCGCGGGTCGTCGGCTCGAGGGGAGCGTCGAGGGCGCCGGAGGCGGTCGTCTCGCTCGTCGTCATCCGCCCTGCCCCTGCCTGCGTCCGTTGTTACGTCCACGTTAAGTCACGAACAAAGGTCTTGGCACGAGACCTTTCCGGGTGCATGCTCTCTCGCATGTCCACGAGCACCGCCGACGTCCTCCCCTTCCGTGACGGCCACACCTGGCTCCAGGTGACCACGCCCGACGAGCCGCGCGCGGGCGCCCTGCCTCTCGTCGTGCTGCACGGCGGCCCTGGCATGGCGCACGACTACCTGCGGAACCTCGCGGCGCTCGCCGACGAGACCGGCCGCACGGTCGTCCACTACGACCAGTTCGGCTGCGGCCGTAGCAGCCACCGCCCCGGCGCCCCCGTCGAGACCTGGACCCCGGCGCTCTTCGTCGCCGAGTTCGACGCCGTCGTGGCGCACCTCGGCCTCGAGCGCTTCCACGTGCTCGGCCAGTCGTGGGGCGGCATGCTCGGCGCCGAGATCGCGGTGCGGCAGCCCGCGGGGCTCGCCAGCCTCGCGATCTGCAACTCGCCCGCCTCGATGCAGCTCTGGGTCGAGGGCGCGGCCGAGCTGCGGGCCCAGCTGCCGACCGACACGCAGGAGGCGCTGCAGCGTCACGAGGACGCCGGCACCACCACCGACCCCGAGTACCTCGCCGCGACGCAGGTCTTCTACGAGCGCCACGTCTGTCGGGTGGTGCCGATGCCGCAGGACTTCGTCGACAGCGAGGAGCAGATGGAGGCCGAGCCGACGGTCTACCACACGATGAACGGGCCGAACGAGTTCCACGTCATCGGCACGATGCGCGACTGGAGCATCGTCGACCGGCTGCCGCGCGTGTCCGCTCCGACCCTCGTCGTGGCCGGCGAGCACGACGAGGCGACGCCCGCCACCTGGCAGCCCTTCGTCGACGGCATCGCCGACGTCCGCTCGCACGTGTTCCCCGGAGCCAGCCACTGCAGCCACCTCGAGCAGCCCGAGGAGTTCCGCCGCGTCGTCGCGGAGTTCTTCGCGGCGCACGAGTCCTGAACCACCCCCACCGCACCTCCTCGTCGTTCACCCGCCTCGACCCGAGAAGAGACACCATGTCCGAGAAGACCGCGTCACCCGAGCTGAGCAACCAGCAGCAGCTCGAGCAGTACGGCTACAAGCAGGAGCTGAAGCGGTCGGTCTCGACCGTCGACCTGCTCATCTACGGCCTGATCTTCATGGTGCCCATCGCGCCGTGGGCGATCTTCGGCACCGTCTACAACGCGTCGTCGGGCATGGTGCCCCTGGTCTACCTCGTGGGCCTCGTCGCGATGATCTTCACGGCGCTCGCCTACGCGCAGATGGCGAAGTCGATCCCGCTCGCCGGGTCGGTCTTCTCGTACGTCGGCCGGGGCATCCACCCGATCGCCGGGTTCTTCGCCGGCTGGGCGATCCTGCTCGACTACCTGCTCGTGCCGACGCTGCTCTACGTGTTCGCGGCCGAGTCGATGATCGGCATCTTCCCGGGCAGCGCCCGCTGGATGTGGGCGCTCATCTTCGTCGCGATCAACACCGCGGTGAACCTGCTCGGCATCAGCTCGATCAAGATGATGAACCGCGTGTTCCTCGCCATCGAGGTCGTCTTCATCGCGATCTTCGTCATCATCGCCGTGGTCGCGCTCAACAACGGCACCATCCCCGGCGCGGAGTTCACGACCGACCCGATCTGGGACTCGAGCAAGGTCACCGCGCCCCTCATCGCCTCGGCGCTGTCGATCGCTGTGCTGAGCTTCCTGGGCTTCGACGGCATCTCGACCCTGTCCGAGGAGAGCACCGGCAAGCGAGGAGGCGCGGGCAAGGCGATGATCCTCGCCCTGTTCATCGTCGCGTTCTGCTTCGTCCTGCAGACCTGGCTGGCCAGCGCGCTGGCGGGCGGCCGAGACTCGTTCCCCGAGGGCGAGGCCGGCAACGCGTTCTTCGACCTGGTCAGGGCCGCGTCGAACAGCGGCTGGGCGACGGCGTTCTTCGTCGTGAACGTGCTCGCGGTGGGCATCGCCAACGCGATGGCGGCGCAGGCCGCGACCTCGCGCCTCCTGTTCTCGATGAGCCGCGACAAGCAGCTGCCCGCGTTCCTCTCGAAGATCAACGCCCGCAAGGTGCCGCAGGCCGCGATCCTCGTCGTGTCGGCGCTGTCGGCCGTGCTCGTGCTCTTCTTCGTCGGGCAGATCAACGTGATCGCGTCGCTGGTGAACTTCGGCGCGCTGTTCGGCTTCATGCTGCTGCACGTGTCGGTCGTCGTGCACTACGTCGTGAAGAAGAAGTCGCGCAACTGGCTGCTGCACCTCGTCGTGCCCGTGATCGGGTTCCTGATCATCGGCTACGTGCTCGTCAACGCGGCGCCCGAGGCGAAGATCGGCGGGCTGATCTGGCTCGTGCTCGGCGCGGGCGTGTTCCTGTACTACCGCAGCCGAGGAGGCGCCGCCCCGACCCTGGGACAGGGCGCCGACGACGCTGCGGTCGCGTCGACCCCGGCCACCGACTCCGAGCGGCACGACGCGTGAGCGGCGGCGACGGCGTCGACCACTTCCTCGGCAACGAGCTCGGCCGCCCCGGCTTCACCGCCTCGGTCGAGCCGGTGCTGCGGATCACGCCGGGCACCGGCGAGACGATCGGCTTCGAGACGAGCGACGCGGTCTACGCCGAGCTGCACGAGCACCACGACCTCGCGCAGCTGTCGGTGCCGATCAACCCGGTCACCGGGCCCGTCTTCGTCGAGGGGGCGATGCCCGGCGACGCCCTCGCCGTGACGGTGCACGACATCCGGCTGGTCGACCACGGCTGGTCGGTCAGCCTGCCCGGCTCGGGAGCGCTGCAGCACGTGATGGGCGACGAGATGTTCACCCGGCGCGTGCCGATCGACGCCGACGGGGTGCACGTGACGTCGCGGCACACCTTCCAGGCGCGGCCGATGATCGGCTGCATGGGCACCGCGCCCGCCGAGGGCGAGAACTCGACGATCATGCCGGCGTACCCGCAGGGCGGCAACATGGACGTCACCGAGAACACGATCGGCTCGACCGTCTACCTGCCCGTGATGGTCGAGGGCGCGTACCTCTCGATCGGCGACGTGCACGCGATCATGGCGGAGGGCGAGTCGTCGTTCGTGGCGATCGAGGCGCAGGGCACCGCGGTCGTGTCGATCGACCTCGTGAAGGGCCTCGGGCTGCGGGCTCCGCGGATCGAGACGGCCGACGACTGGATCTTCGTCGGGCTCGGCGACCCCGTGCAGGAGAGCGTGCGGCGGGGCTACGAGGACGCGTTCGCGTTCCTCGTCGACGACCACGGCTGGTCGCGGGGAGACGCCTACGCCGTGCTCAGCGCGGTCGGGCACTCCCGGCTGGGCGGGCCGACGGGGTCGGTCGCGCCCGACCCGCTGCACCCGTTCGCGGCGGTCGGCGCGGTGACGCTGCACCGCGTGCCGAAGAGCGTGCTCTAGGCAGCCACGCCTGTGACGGCTGCCGCCTGCTGGCTGGCTGCTGGCAACATCTCTTCGAACCGTGTTCCGTTCGAAGAACCCGATTGCTCAGTGGTTCTTTGAACGGAACGCGGTTCTTCGCGAGAGCTCAGCTCTCGAGGTGCTCCAGGATCGAGCCGATCAGGTCGTTCGTCGGCACGTTGATCTGATCCACCGCGATGTAGAGGTCGCCGCGGACGAACCAGGTGTCGGCAGCCTCGACCGGGTACTGCTCGACCGCGACCTGCTGCTGGCAGAGCTGGCCGCCGTGCGCCTCCTCGCAGGTGGCGCCTGCTGCGGCGACCTGGTCGAGCAGGGAGGCGGCGGTCGGCTGGTCGAGACGCCCCAGGATGACGCCGATGCCCGAGATGTCTGCTCGAGGATCCCGCCAGTAGCAGTCGAGCTCGGCGGCGGCGTCGACGATCTGGAACGGCTGCGCGCCGGCCTCGGGCACGGAGGCCGTCCGTGCGCCCCGGGCAGTGCCGTCGCGGCGCGGGAAGTTCTCGGGGTTGAGGGGGATCTCGCCGAAGGTGGCGGCGTAGGTCGCCTCGTCGACGATCCGGGTGCAGTCGGTCGGGATGGTCACCAGCGGTGCGGCGACCTCCGTCTCGGTCGGCTCCGGCGTCGGCGACTCCGAGCTGCCTGGCGTCGACGTGGGCGGCGGCACGGTCACCGTCTCGGTCGGGCCGGCCGTGACGTCGTCGTCGCCGGCCGCGCCGCCGGCGCACCCCGTCAGGGCGACCAGTGCGGTGAGGACGAGAGCAGCGGCCCCCGTGGTCGTCCTGCGTCTGCGGTGCGTCATGGCTCTCCCCGTGGTCCGTGGTCCGTGACCCGTCGATCCGGGTGCCTGCGCCCACGGTACCGAGCCGGAGGAGGCGGTCGATCGTCCCCGAGGATGACATCGCCCTCGGACCGATCACGATCGGATCACGCTGCTCACCCGGCGAGGTCGCCGGCCCCGCCTCGGACAGCGGGTCACCCGTCGGCGTCGACCGTCCAGATGACGGTCCTGCTGCCGGCCATGCTCCTTCGGGTCCGTTCGTTCTTCGCCCCGGAGTAGCCGATCTCCGTCACGGTCGAGCCGCCGGGGGCCAGGAGCAGCACGCAGATGTCCGCAGAGCCCTCCGAGCGCAGGGCGGCCGCGGTCGCCTCGGCGTCGTTCGGGCAGTCCTCCCGGTCGAGGTGCGGCCCGCCGAAGCTGAGGCGGCTGGGGCCCTTCACGTGGTCGCCGTCGACGCCCACGACCCACATGCCGTTCTCGAAGGCGCCCGTCCTGCCGTCGCCCGACCAGCTGCCCTCGACGAGCTCGACGGTGAAGCGTGCCTCGTAGGCGTCCTGGCCGCCCGCGTCGAGCTCCCACCGGTCGAGCGTCTGCTCGGTCACCGGCTCCAGGGACTCGGCCGTGATCGAGAGGGTCCCGTCCTCGAAGTCGGGCTGGGCCCAGAGACGGGTCTCCACGGGTTCGCCGAGGGCGGCCTCGGGGCGGTCGCGCCCCAGGTACACGGGCACCACGACGGCGAGGACGGTGATGACGGCGATGCCGATCGGGACTGCTCTGCTGCGCTCCACGGGACCCTGCTCCCCAGGACCGTCCTGGCCCGGAGCTCGCCCCCTGCGGGCAGACCGGTGGGCTCGCCAGCCTCGTCCACCGCTCTCCGCTGCCCGACGTCCGCCCATGCCCTGCGCCCTACGCCAGCTCGACGAACAGCGCCGAGACGAACTCGGTGCGCTCGACCATGCCGCCGAGGCTGATCCACTCGTGGCGGGCGTGTGCCCCGCCGCCGACACCGCCGACGCCGTCGAGCACGGCGCAGCCGAGCGCGGCGGCGAAGTTGCCGTCGCTGGCGCCGCCCACCGACACCTCGCGCAGCTCGAAGCCGAGCGAGTCGGCCACGGCGGCGGCGCGTCCGTAGAGCGCGGCCGTCGCCTCCGTGCGCTCCATCGGCGGCCGGTTCCAGCCGCCGGTGACCTCGACCCGGGCGACGGGGTCGTGCGGGGCGAGGGCCGCGAACACGGCCTCGACCCTGGCCGCCTCGTCGGCCGAGGTGACCCGCACGTCGACCGAGGCGCGGGCGTGGCCGGCACGGACGTTGGTGCGGGTGCCGCCCTGCACGATGCCGACGTTGAGCGAGGTGCCCGCGTCGATGTCGGCCGCGCCGTGCAGCTGCAGGATGATCCGGGCCATCTCGTCCACGGCGCTGGCGCCCGAGCGCGGGTGCAGCCCGGCGTGCACCTCGACGCCGAACGTCTCGACCTCGAAGATGCCGACGCCCTTGCGGGCCGTCTTGACGGCGCCCTCCGCAGCGGACTCGAAGACGAGCACCGCGCCTCCTCGGGAGACCTCGGCCTCGATGGCGCTGCGCGACGCGAGGCTGCCGATCTCCTCGTCGCCGTTGAGCAGCAGCCGGACGCCCGGCCGGGGCAGCCCCAGGGCGTCGGAGGCGGCGATCGCGTGCCCCAGCTGGATCAGCCCCGACTTCATGTCGAAGACCCCGGGGCCGGTCATGTGGTCGCCGTCGATCGTGACGGGCCACTCGGCGAGGGTGCCCTCGGACCAGACGGTGTCGTAGTGGCAGAGCGCCGAGACCCACTCGGCCGAGCCGGTGGGCGACGGGTACTCGAGCGTGACGGTGTCGCCGTAGCCCTCGACGACGTGCACGCGGCGCTCGGCGGGCGGGCCCACGGTGCGGCCGAGCCAGTGCTCGATCCACTCCAGGCCGCGGGCGAGCAGGTCGACGTCGTCGGAGGGCGTCTCGAGCGACGCATAGGTGACCAGGTCGGCGACCATCGCCTCGCGCCGCTGCTCGATGCGCTCGCGCAGGGCGGTGATGTCGAGGTCTGTCACGGTGGTGCCTCCGGGGGAGTGGCGGCGCGGACGCCGACGTCGCTCACCAGGAGGACGCACCCCCAGGGTAGGAGGCGCGGGTCGCCACCGCCCGCCGGTCCCGACCACCTGGGGGCGGCTCGGGCCCGTGTGGCCGCTGTGGAGGAGCGGCGCGCTGCTCCCTGCGGGGCGCGCGACCGCCTCCTTCGGGCACGGCCACGGGCAGGGGTCAGGGCGCGTGCTCGCCCGGGGCCGGCGGCTGCAGGACGACCTGCTCGGCGCCCTCGCGGTCGAGCGTCCCGGGGAAGTTGTACCGGCCGAACGCGCCCGTCGGGTCGTGCGGGCTGACGGGCCGGGCGATCCGAGAGCCCCGGATCACGGCGAGCAGCAGCTGGCGGCGTTCGTCGTCGAGGACGGGCTCGGCGCGGTCGCGCAGCAGCACGGACGCCTTGCGTCCCTTCTTCTGTCCGAACCTCAGCAGCAGCCCCGACGCGTCGTCCCTCGACAGGGGGAGCAGCTCGGCCGAGTCGACCTGCTCGAACGCGAGCACCTTCCCGCGGATCCGGAGGCGCTTCCCCACGACGTCCACCGCGAAGGGCCGTGAGAGGCGCAGCACGACGTTCCAGGTGATCGCGGCCGCCGTGCTCCAGCCGACGAACCAGATCGGCACCGTGATCAGGCCCCAGGTCTGGAACGGCGACTCGCCCGACTTCGAGAAGAAGGCGCTCGCCGTGCCGACGAGCACCATGATCGGCAGGACGGTCCGCATGAGCCGGAGGAACGCCCGCTGCTTCGGGGCGTCGGCGAACTCGACCCAGGTGCCGGCGTCGTCGGACATGCGCTCGAGGGTACGGGAACGGCGCGGGGCGAGTGCCGATGTCCCGAGCGGGCGTCCCGGCGGTGTCGGCGGTGTCGGCGGCCGCCGATACAGTGACGGCGATCTGACGACGGCCGTCACGGCCACACCGACCACGACGAGAGGGCGACCGTGCGCATCCTGCACACCAGCGACTGGCACCTCGGGCGCACCCTGCACGGGGTCGACCTGCTCGAGCACCAGGCCGCGTTCGTCGACCACCTCGTCGCGCTCGTCGCCGAGGGCGACGTCGACGTCGTCGTGGTGGCAGGCGACGTGTACGACCGGGCCGTCCCCTCGGTGCCGAGCGTCCGCCTCCTCGGCTCGGCCCTGCGGCGCCTGAGCGAGCACGCGGTCGTCGTCGTGACCCCGGGCAACCACGACAGCGCCGTGCGGCTCGGCTTCGCGGCCGAGCTGATGCGGCCCGGGCTGCACGTGCTCGCCTCGGTCGAGGCCCTCGACCGGCCCGTCGTCGTCGCCGACGAGCACGGGCCGGTCGCGTTCTACGGGCTGCCGTACCTGGATCCGGACACGGTCCGGCACACGTTGGCGCCGGGTGTCGGTGCGGGCGCCGGCGAGGACGCGAGCCTCAGTGCCGATGCGGGGCCCGGCCCCGCCGCCGAGCGCCTGCCGTTGCCGAGGTCGCACGAGGCCGTCGTCGCGGCCGCGATGGACAGGGTGCGCGCCGACCTCGCCTCGCGCCCCGGCACCCGCTCGGTCGTCGTCGCGCACGCCTTCGTCAGCGGGGGCGAGGCCAGCGAGAGCGAGCGCGACATCCGGGTCGGCGGGGTCGACTCGGTGCCCTCGGCCGTGCTCGACGGCGTCGACTACGTCGCGCTCGGGCACCTGCACGGCGCCCAGCGCATCGGTGCGTCCCGCGGCGAGCGGCCCGTGATCCGGTACTCGGGCTCGCCCGTGGCCTTCTCGTTCGGCGAGCTCGGGCACGTCAAGTCGACGGCCCTCGTCGACCTCGACGGCGAGGGAGGCGCGACGGTCGAGCTCGTCCCCGCTCCCGTCCCGCGTCGCCTCGCCGAGGTGACCGACACGCTCGAGCACCTGCTCGACGGTCGTCACGACGAGCTTCGCGAGGCGTGGCTGCGCGTGCACGTGACCGACCCGGTCCATCCCGAGCGCCTGTACAGCCGCGTCAAGGCGCACTTCCCTCACGCACTCGTCGTGCTGCACGAGCCGGTCGGCGCCGTCGACGCCCCCGCGCTCCGCCTCGTGACCGCCGAGACCGACCCCCTCGAGGTGGCCGCCGACTTCGTCGCGTTCGCCTCGGGCGGCGTCGCGACCGACGCCGAGCTCGCGGCCGTGCGGCACGCCTACGAGACCGCCCGCAGCGCCGAGGAGTCCGCGTGAACCTGCACCGCCTCACCCTCCGCGCCATCGGGCCGTACGCGGGCGAGCACACGGTCGACTTCGCCGAGCTGGGCGCGTCCGGCACCTTCCTGCTCGAGGGGCCGACGGGCGCGGGCAAGTCGACGGTGATCGACGCGATCGTCTTCGCGCTGTACGGGTCGCTGGCCGGCGAGGGCGCGAGCCGTGACCGGCTGCGCAGCCACCACGCCGCCCCCGAGGTCGAGCCGTTCGTCGAGCTCGTCTTCGAGACCGCGGCGGGCATCCACCGGGTGCGGCGCACCCCGGCCTGGCGGCGGCCGAAGAAGAACGGCGCCGGCACGACCCCGGCGAACGCCACGGCGACCCTCGTCCGCCTGACGTCTCCCGACGCGACCGACGGCGAGCCGGTCTCGACCAGCACGCAGGAGGTCGGCGGCGAGATCGGACGCATCCTCGGCCTGACGCGCCAGCAGTTCGTGCAGACCGTCGTGCTGCCGCAGGGCGAGTTCGCGGCGTTCCTCCGCTCGACGGGAGAGGAGCGTCGCACGATGCTCCAGTCGCTCTTCGGCACCGAGATCTACGAGGCGACGACGGCGCAGCTCGTCGAGGCTCGACGCGCCGCGAACACCGAGGTGGCCGCCGCCGACCACGCCGTCGAGCTCGGCTGGGCGCGCCTGCGCGAGGCCGCCGGCGTCGGCAGCGACGACGAGCTCGGGGGCGCCGGCGGCGGCTCTGGCACCGGCGCTGGCGACGAGCCCGCACAGGGTGACTCCGCGGTCGACGGTGACGCAGCCCAGGGCGACGGGGCGTCCGACGCCGCGGTCGTCGTCGTCCGTGACCTCGCCGCGCGACTGGACGCCGGGCCTGACTCCGACCCGGACGCGGTCCTCGCCGACCTCGAGGCGGCGGCCGCCACGGCGCAGTCGCTCCGTGACCGGCGGGCAGCCCGTCGCGACGAGCTGAGGTCGACCCTCGACGCGCGACGTCGGCTCCGTGAGGCACTCGACCGCCGGGCCGCACTGCTCGTCCGCGCCGCCCAGCTCGAGGCCGCCGAGCCGGCCGTCCACGCGGCACGCGACAGCCTCGACGCTGCCGCCCGCTCCGACCTCGTCACGGGAGCAGCCCGAGGTGCGGCCCGAGCCGAGGAGGCGGTCCGCACGACCGCGGACGAGCTCGCCCGTGCTGCGCGCGCGGCCTCCGCAGCCGGGGTCGCCGCTGCTCGCGCGGCCGACGCCGGTGCCGCCGCTCCTCCGGAAGCCGCCGCTGATGCCTCGAGCGTGCCCGCCGCCCCCGCCCCTCATGCCGATGCCGACCCCGACCCCGTCCCCGACCCCGCCCTCGACGCGGCCGGGCTGGCCGCCGAGCGCGACCGGCTCCGGTCCGAGCTGGCCGTGCTCGCCGAGACGGCCAAGGTCGAGGCGGCGCTGCCGGCCCGCCGAGCCGCCGTCGAGTCGACCCGGGCACGGCTGTCCGCGCTGGATGAGGCTCGTGCTGCCGCCGACGCCGAGCTCGCCGGTCGGCCCGCGGCCCGCGAGGTGCTCGTGGCCGATCGCGACGACGCCGCCCGGCGAGCAGGAGGCCGCCCCGCCGCCGAGCAGGCGCTGGCGACCGCCGAGCAGCAGGCTGCCGCCGTCGACCGTGTCGCGGTCCTCGACCGTGACGCCGAGCAGGCTGCTGCTGCGCTGGCGTCCGCCAGCCGCGACGCGGTCTCGGCCGTCGAGGCCGAGTCCGCCCTGCGCCTCCGCCAGATCGCCGGGCTCGCGGGCCAGCTCGCGACGACGCTCTCGGCGGGCGAGCCCTGCCCGGTCTGCGGCTCCGTCGAGCACCCGGCCCCGGCTGCCCTCACCCCCGAGCACCCGACCGACGACGACGTCGAGCTCGCCGCCGCTCGTGCCCGCGCGGCACAGGACGACCAGCGTCGCGCCGCCGAGCTCGCCTCCGTCGCCGAGGCCCGGCGCGACGACGCGCGCAGCGCCCTCGGCGCCCTCGAGGCCGACGCTGCCGGGGCGCTGGTCGACGCCGCCCGGCTGCGGGTGCGCGAGGCCGTGGCCGCCGAGCAGCTCCTCGCGGCGGCCGAGCGCGCGCTCGCCGCGTTCGACGCCGACACCGAGCGTCGCCGGTCGGCGCTCGCCGCGGGCCTGACCGAGCACGCGACCCTGGCCGAGCGTCTCGTCGGCGAGCAGCGGCGACTCGACGACGACACGGCGGTGGTCGCGGCCGCGCTGGCGGGGGCAGGCGAGTCCGTCGCCGGCATCGTCGCCGAGCGTCGGGCCCGCGCCGAGGCCGCCGAGCGCCTCCTGCGGGCCCTCGACGCCCACGAGACCGCCGTCGCTGCGGGGGCCCAGCGCACGGCCGAGCTGGGCGCGGCCCTCGCCGAGTCGGGCTTCGACGACGCGGCCGCCGCGGCGCGTGCCGTGCTGCCCGTGCCCGAGCGGGACGCGCTGCGCGCCCGGGTCGGACGGCACGAGGCCGACCTCGCCGTCGTCGCCTCCGGGCTGGCCGAGTCCGACGTCGCCGGCCTGTCCGGCGACGAGCAGGTCGACGTCGACTCCGCGGTCGAGGCGCTGGCCGCGGCGGAGGCCGCCCTCGCCGGGGCAGCCGAGCTCGCGACCCGGCGTGGCGCACGGGCGACCGCGTCGGCGGCGGCCCTCGACGACCTCCGACGTGCACAGCGGGCCGGGGCCGAGGTCGCCGACGAGGCCAGGGCCGTCGTGAGGATGGCCGACCTCGCGAGCGCGACCGGCTCCGTCAACGTCAAGGGCGTGACCCTCGGCACCTACGTGCTGCTGCGGCGCTTCGACGACGTGGTGGCCGCGGCCAACGCCCGCCTGAGCGTCATGTCGAGCGGTCGGTACGCGCTGGAGGCGTCCGACGAGCGCGAGCAACGGTCACGGTCGCGTCGGGTGGGCCTCGCTCTCGCGATCCGCGACCACGCGACCGACACGACGCGCGACCCCGCGAGCTTCTCGGGCGGCGAGACCTTCTACGCGTCGCTGAGCCTGGCGCTCGGGCTCGCCGACGTCGTGCAGGCCGAGGCAGGCGGGCTCGAGCTCGGCACCCTGTTCGTCGACGAGGGCTTCGGCTCGCTCGACCCCGAGACCCTCGACGCGGTGATGACCGAGCTCGGTCGCCTGTCCGACACGGGGCGCGTGATCGGCATCGTCAGCCACGTCGACGAGCTCAAGCAGCGCATCGCCGACCGCATCGAGGTGCGACGGCAGCCGGACGGCTCGTCGGTGCTGCGCACGACCGTCGGTTCCTAGGCCTGCGCACGAGAACGGGCGGGTCCGTCGTGACCGGGCGCTCGTGAGCGCCCGCCCGGGACGAACCCGCCCGTCGGGAGGGTGCGTGTCGGCAGGACCGGTCAGACGACCGGGCCGCCGCCGTCCTGCGTCGAGCGACGCGTGACCTGCTCGCCGCTGGCCGGGTCGACGGCCGTGCGCGCCTCGGTCACGGTGCGGCGACGACGCGTCGCGAACACGATGCCGAGGATCGTCACGAGGACGCCCGCCGCGATGAGGATGTAGCCGATCAGCATGATGTCGATGCCCGCGACCTGGAAGTCCAGGGCGTACGCGAGGATCGCGCCGATCACGATCAAGGCGATTCCGCCGCCGATGCTCATGGTGTCTCCTTCGTCGAGCGGGGGAGTGTCCACCGCGGTGGGCCACGGTACCGACGCCGCGCCTCCTGCGTCACCCCTCCTTCGGGAGCGCCCGGGGGCGAGCGGCGCCACCACCACGACGCCCGTCGCGCAAGTACCCCGCGAGACCTCCTCCCGCCGGGCCCCGTCCTCGCGGTATCCTCAACTCACTTCGGCGGGTACCCGGCCCTGGAGTCCCTGTTCAGCGACGTCCGTCGCTCGTGTTTCCCGGTGTGGGACACAGGGCCGGGTCCGTCGGAGCCCTCGGCCGGGCGCTCGCAGCCCGCACCCCGAGCGGGCTCAGACCTCGGTCGTCGTCGCTCCGTGCAGCAGCTCCAGCGCCGCCCGCACGCCCACCGCGTCGAGCTGGCCGGGGGCGCTGGCCCCGTCCGCCGTCGCCGCGGCGAACGTGAGGCACGACCCGAAGGTCTCGCCGACGAGGCGGGACGCCGCACCCAGCGGGCCCATCGACATGGTGATCGCCGGCACGAGGCCGGGGCCCGAGCGGAAGTCGTCCGTCGCCGCGAGCAGGGTGAGCACGTCGGCCGGGCTCGCGGGCATCGCGGCGAGCTTCACGACGTCGGCGCCGTGCTCCTGCTGCTGCAGCAGGCGCGAGAGGATCTCGGCCCGCGGCGGCGTGCCCGCGAAGTCGTGCGACGACATGACGACGACGACGCCGGCGTGGTGCGCGGTCTCGACCACCGCCTCCCGGATGTCGGGCTGCGTGAACATCTCGACGTCGACCGCGTCGACGCCCCCGTCGCGGATCGTGCGGGTGAGCAGGTCGCCGTACTCCTCGGGCGTGATGTCGCGGTCGCCGCCCTCCTGCTTCGTGCGGAACGTGAACAGCACGGGGACGTCGTCGGGCAGCGCGGCCCGGACCGCCGCGACCGCCTCGCGGACCTTCTCGGCGTCGTCGACGGCCGTGAGGTGGTCGACCCGCAGCTCGACGAGGTCGTAGGAGGCGCGGGTCAGCGAGCCGGCAGCCTCGCCGAGCGCCGAGGCGGTCCGGGCGACGAGGGGCACGCACACCGCGGGCCTGCCGTCGCCGAGCACGAGCGACCGCAGGGTCGCGGGCTGGGGCGTCGGGCGCACGGTCAGGCCACCGGCGACGTCGTCGTGGCGGCTGCCGTGGTGGCAGCGGCCTCGGCGGCCGGGGCCGCAGCGCCCACACCGTCAGCCGCGGTCGAGCGCGTCTCCGGCAGGCCGACGGCGGCGCGCATGGCGGCGCGCACGCGGTCCTCGTCGTCGAGCCGCTCCTCCTGCGCCCGTCCGGTGAAGAGGCGCACCTGCGACACCGCCTGCTCGACGAGCATGTCGAGCCCGCTGAACGCGATGCCGCCGTCGGCCGACCAGGTCGACGCGACACGGGTCGGCCACGGCTCGTAGGCGACGTCGAACAGGATCGACGACCCGCTCCGCGGGCGCAGCGGGAGGTCGTCGGCGACCCCGCCGGGCAGGGTGCTGATGACGAAGTCGAGCGGAGCCAGCGTGCCGAGCTCGGTCAGGGGCGCGATGCTGATGTCGCCGCCGAGCTCGCTCGCCAGCGAGGTCAGCTCGCCGGCGCGCATGGGGTTCCGCAGGTGCACCGAGAACGAGCGGGCGCCGAGCTGCCACGCGGCCCACATGGCCGAGGAGGCGGTGGCCCCGCCGCCGAGGATCGTCGCGCTCTCAGGGCGCGCGTCGTGGTGCGCCTCGACGGTGCGGACGATGCCGTCGACGTCGGTGTTGTGGCCGTGGCGGCGTCCGTCGTCGTCGATGACGACCGTGTTCGCGACGCCGAGCGACCGGGCGAGCGGCGAGACCGTGTCGAGCAGGGGGAGCACCTCGCGCTTGAGCGGCATCGTGAGGCTCAGCCCGCGCCAGGGTCGGTCGGCGGTGCCGGTGCCGGTGCCGTCGACGGTCTCGGCCAGGAACTGCTCGAGCTCGCCCGAGGCGACCTCCGCGCGGTCGTAGTGCCAGTCGAGCCCGAGCTCCGCGTAGGCCGCCCGGTGCAGGGCGGGCGAGAGGGAGTGGGCGATCGGCGAGCCGAGAACGGCCAGGCGGCGGGGAGCAGCGGACAAATCGGGCACCTCTCTGACGGCGGACGGACGCGACACAGTATGCCCGGGCCCCCTGGACCGTCCCTCCTCCCGCCGGTGCTGCTGGGCGTCGCACCCCGTTGTGGACGATGCACCCCGTCGTTCCGGGGTGCATCGTCCACTCCAGGGTGCTTCGCGCATCCGTCCGTGCAGGAGGGACCGCGCAGCTCGCGGCGTCCGTGCCAGCATCGTCGGATGCAGATCCGCGCCTTCCGCCCCGCCGACACCGAGACCGTCGTCGCCCTCTGGCACGAGTGCGGCCTCACGCGCCCCTGGAACGACCCGCACCGCGACATCGAGCGCAAGCTCGCGGTGCAGCCCGAGCTGTTCCTCGTCGGCACCGAGCTCGTCGAGCCGGCCGACAGCACCGGCAGCCCCGAGGAGGTGGTGGTCGCGACCGCCATGGCCGGTCACGAGGGCCACCGGGGCTGGCTGTACTACGTCGCCGTCGCGCCCGGGCACCGCGGCGGCGGGCGCGCCCGCCAGATCGTCGCCGAGGCCGAGCGGCTGCTGCTCGAGGCCGGCTGCCCGAAGGTGCAGCTGATGGTGCGCTCCGGCAACGACACCGCCGAGGCGACCTGGGGCAGCCTCGGCTACGAGCAGTCCGACGTCGTCGTCTACGGCAAGCGCCTCATCGAGGACTGAGCCGCTGCCCCGCCCGGCAGCCCGGCCAGCCGGTACGGCAACTCAGCCAGCCCGCACGGCAGCGCAGCGCGGCGCCGCTCAGTCCAGCGCCAGCAGCGCCGCCGCGCCGAGGGCCAGCACGAGCCCGCCGACCTGGGCCCGGGTCAGCCGCTCGTGCAGCACGACGGCCGCGAGCACCACCGTCGCCGCCGAGTAGAGCGCCGTCAGCACGCTCATCACGGTGAGGTCGCCGACCCGCAGCCCCACGAGGATGAGCACGTTGGCCCCGCTGTCGGCGACGCCGCAGGCGAGGGCCAGCCCCAGGGCGCGACGCAGGGGCAGGAGGTGCGGGGCGGCCTCGGCGACCGGCGCCGCGCCTCCTTCGCCCTGCTGCAGCAGCGGAACGCGCCCCGGCTCCGCGGCCCGCGTGCGCCCCCGCACCCGCGCGACCAGCAGCAGCACCAGCACCGCCCCTCCCGTCAGCACGAGGTTCGCCGACCGGTTGGCGACGAGCGGCACGAGCCCGGAGTCGTCCGCCGTCCGGTCGAGGAACACGAGCACCAGCCCGATCCCCGCGCCGGCGCCCAGTGCCATCAGCAGCCCTCGCGCGCTCGGTCGCGGAGCCGACGGATCGGGCACGAACCCGACGAGCACCACGGCGACGAGGGCGAGCGCGATGCCGGCCCAGCCCGCGCCTCCCAGCCGGGAGCCCTGCGCCAGCCCCACCCCCACCGGCACGATCGCCGAGACCACCGCCGTGAGGGGCGAGAGGATGCTCATCGGCCCGAGGGCGAGGCAGGCGTAGAGCAGGGCGAGGGCGACGGCGCCCGCGACGCCGCTGAGCAGGCCCCAGCCGACCGCCGCCGTCGAGGCCGTGCCGGGCACGACGAGCAGCAGCAGCGCGAGCAGCACCAGCCCGCTCGCGGCGGCGATCGCGGTGACGCGCAGCGGGGCGATCCGGCGGGCGGCGAGCCCGCCGAGGAAGTCGGCCGAGCCGTAGGAGGCGGCGGCCAGCAGGCCGAGGACGGCGGCGATCACGGCGACTCCAGGAGGTGCGGGGCGAGCCAGGACGACAGCTGTCGCCTCGCGAGACGGCCGTCGCGTTAACAACGGATGACGAAGCTGCGGGAGGCCTTGTCGGACTCCCAGCTGGATCTTATGGTCGTGGGGGCCGTCCCTCGACCGGGGGGCAGGCCGTCGAGGCCGATCCGGCCCCCACCCCCGCAGCCCACCAGGAGACACACTCGTCATGCGCCCCCGCCCCGCCGCCACACCCCAGCGCGAGAACGGGGGCCGGCGCCGTCGCCGCGCCGCCCTCTCGCTCGTCGCCGTCACCACGATGGGCCTCGGCGTCCTCGTCGCCGCCCCGGCCGCCCAGGCGGACACCACGACGATCGATATCGTCGGGATCAACGACTTCCACGGCCGCCTCGAGCGCGGCACCGACCCGGTCGCCGGCGCCGCAGCGATGGCCGGGACCGTGAACCAGTTCCGCGCGGCGAACCCGTCGACGATGTTCGTGTCGTCCGGCGACAACATCGGTGCGTCGACGTTCACCTCGTTCATCCAGGACGACAAGCCGACGCTCGACGTCCTGAACCAGATGGGCCTCGACGTCAGCACGCCGGGCAACCACGAGTTCGACAAGGGCCAGACGGACTTCAACGACCGCGTCGTCCCCGCGAGCAAGTTCCCCTACGTCAACGCGAACATCTTCAGGACCGCGACCGGCGAGCACGCGTACGACCCCTACTACGTCGAGGAGGTCGACGGCGTCCGGGTCGGCTACATCGGCGCCATCACCGAGCTGATGCCCGAGCTCGTGAGCCCGGCCGGCATCGAGGGCCTCGAGTTCCGCGACATCACCGAGTCGGTCAACGACGCTGCCGAGGAGCTGACCGACGGCATCGACGAGGGGGAGAACGGCGAGGCAAACGTCATCGTCCTCCTCGTGCACGAGGGAAACGCCTCGGCGAACCAGGCCGACGCGACGGGAGACTCGGACTTCGCCACCATCGCGAAGGGCGTGACGCCCGACGTCGACGCGATCCTCTCTGCGCACACCCACGCGACCTACAACTTCACCGGGATCGTCCCGACCGGCGGCACGAAGCCTCGCCCCGTCGTGCAGACCGGCAGCTACGGCGCGAACCTGAGCCACCTGTCGATCCAGCACGACGACGTGACCGGCGAGAACACGGTGACGAGCGAGCTAGTCCCGCTCTTCACGTCGACCGCCGCGGCCGACAAGCCCGTCGCGGACATCGTCGCGGCCGCCGTCGAGGTCGCCCGGGTCGAGGGGCGCAAGCCCGTCGGCACGATCACCGGCGACGTGCGCCGTGCTGTCCAGACCAACGGCTCGGAGAACCGCGGCGGGGAGTCGGCCCTCGGCAACCTCGTCGCCGACGCCCAGCTCGCCGCCACGCAGGACCAGCAGTCGCAGATCGCCTTCATGAACCCCGGCGGCCTGCGTGCCGACCTGACCTTCGCGTCGAGCGGCACCGAGGGCGACGTCGACGGTCGCGTCACCTACCAGGAGGCGGCGGCCGTGCAGCCGTTCGCCAACACGCTCGTGGTGTCCACGCTGACCGGGGCGCAGATCCGCGCGACCCTCGAGCAGCAGTGGCAGCCGGCCGGCTCCAGTCGCCCGTTCCTCAAGCTCGGCGTCTCGAAGGGGCTGGCCTACACCTACGACCCGACCGCGGCCGCCGGCTCGCGCGTCGGCACGATCACGCTGAACGGCGTCGTCCTCGACGAGGCCGCGAGCTACAAGGTGACGGTCAACTCGTTCCTCGCGTCCGGCGGCGACAACTTCACCGCGCTGAACGGCGCCTCGGCGAAGGCCGACAGCGGCAAGATCGACCTGCAGAGCCAGGTCGACTACTTCACGGCCAACCCGGTCGTCTCGCCCGACCTCGCCCAGCGCGCCGTGGGCGTCACCACGACTCCCGCGCCCGCTGTCGGCTTCGCCGCCGGTGACGAGGTCACGATCGCGCTCTCATCGCTGCTCTTCAGCGCGCAGGACGCCACCGTCGCCGGCGACGTGTCGGTCAGCCTCGACGGTGTCGTGCTCGACTCGAGCGTGATCGACGCCAGCGTCGTCGACACGTTCGACGAGCAGGGCCGCGCCACCCTGACCTTCGCCGTCCCCGAGGGCATCACCGCCCCCACGGCCGGCCCGGTCACGCGCTCGCTCCGCATCGCGGTGGCGGGCACCGGCACCGCTGTCGACGTGCCGGTGGTGTTCGCCGCCGCGGCGGCCCCGGTCGTCGTCGACCCCACCCCCGGCGACGGTGACCCGGGCACGCCCGGCACCCCGGGCACCGGCGCAGGCGCCGCCCCCGGCACGGGTGCTGGCACCGGGTCGGGCACGGGCTCGACCCCGCGCCCCGCCGCCTCGGGCGACCTCGCCTTCACCGGCTCGGACGCGGCCACGACGGGCCTCCTGGCGGCGCTCGCCCTGATGCTCGCCGGAGCCGGCGTGCTCACGGCCACGCGCCTCCGCCGCCGTCGCGAGCTGCTCGCCGAGGCGACCGACTGATCCCTCCCGCACCACCCGGCGGCCCGGCCTCACCTGCACAGGTGCGGCCGGGCCGTCGGCGTTAACCTCGGGGGCGTGACCACCGCCTCCGTCGAGTACCACCGGCTGTTCCGTGCGCTGCCGACGTACCGCTGGTGGCGGCCGCTGCTCGCGGCCGTGATCGGCGCCGTCCTCTACTGGGTGCTCGCGAACGCGGTCGTGCTGGCGATCTTCGCGGTCCTCCGGGCGGTCGGCGGCCAGGAGCTCACCTCGACGGTCGCGCAGGGCGTCCAGGACGACCCGCTCGACGCCTCCCAGCCGCTCGTCCTGCTCACGACGCTCGCGTCCATCGCGACGCTGCTGCCCGCCGCCCTGCTCGCGACGAAGCTCGCCGGCCTCGGACGACTCGGCCAGCTGTCGAGCGTCACCGGCCGCCTCCGCTGGCGCTGGATGGCCCGCACGCTGCCCGCCGCCCTCGTGCTCATGACGCTGACGGTCGGCCTCAGCTACCTCGTGCTGCCCCCGCTGACGGGCCAGGCGATCGGCACGGGTCCCGTGACGACGCCGCCGGCCACGATCGTCTGGTCGGCGCTCGTCATCCTGCTTCTCGTGCCGCTGCAGGCCTCCGCCGAGGAGTTCGTCTTCCGCGGCTTCGCCATGCAGGCGCTCGGGTCGTGGATCGTGTGGCCCGCGGTCGCGATCGTGCTGCCGACGGCCGCGTTCGCGCTGTCGCACGCGTACAACCCCTGGGGCATGCTCGACGTCGCCGTGTTCGGGGTCGCGGCGGCGTGGCTGACCTGGCGGACGGGAGGGCTCGAAGCCGCCATCGTCGGCCACGTGCTCAACAACACCGTCCTGTTCCTGCTGCTGGCGCCCTTCGCGGGCACCGAGGCGAGCGACGGCAGCCCGCTGGGTCTCGCCGTCACGGTCGTCTGCACGCCGGTCTGGGCGTGGCTCGTGACCCGTGCCTTCCACAGGTCGGGGGAGCGTCGGTCCTCCCCGGCATCGCCCGCCGACGGCACCGTCCACGAGGAGGCGCAGGTCGGCTGACGCTGTCGGCGCAGCCTCCTAGACTCGTCGCGTGACCGACCCCGCCGCACCCACCGCCACCGCCGCGCCCTCCTCGTCGGGCCCCGCCGGGGCTCCTCTCGAGGTGCTGCAGCGCGTCTTCGGCTACGACGCGTTCCGCGGCGACCAGGCCGCGATCATCGACCAGGTGGTCGGCGGCGGCGACGCCCTCGTGCTGATGCCCACCGGCGGCGGCAAGTCGCTCTGCTACCAGGTGCCGGCGATCGTCCGGCCGGGCACGGGCGTCGTCGTCTCGCCCCTCATCGCGTTGATGCAAGACCAGGTCGACGCCCTCGAGGCGGTCGGCGTGCGGGCGTCGTTCCTCAACTCGACACAGGATCCCGACCAGCGGCGAGCCGTCGAGCAGGCCTTCGTCTCCGGCGAGCTCGACATGCTCTACCTCGCTCCCGAACGACTGAAGCTCGACTCGACCAAGTCGCTGCTCGACCGCGGCCGGGTCTCGTTGTTCGCCATCGACGAGGCTCACTGCGTGGCGCAGTGGGGCCACGACTTCCGCCCCGACTACCTCGAGCTGTCGGTGCTGCACGAGCGCTGGCCCGACGTGCCCCGCATCGCCCTCACCGCCACCGCGACCGAGACGACGCACCGCGAGATCTCCCGTCGGCTCGAGCTCGACGACGCGGCGCACTTCGTCGCCGACTTCGACCGGCCCAACATCCAGTACCGCATCGAGGCGAAGGACGGCCCGCAGCAGCAGCTGCTCCGGTTCATCCGTGCCGAGCACGAGGGCGACGCGGGCATCGTCTACTGCCTGTCGCGCAAGTCCGTCGAGGGCACGGCCGAGTTCTTGGTGAAGCAGGGCATCGCCGCCCTGCCGTACCACGCGGGCCTCGACGCCGGCACGAGAGCACGCAACCAGTCGCGGTTCCTCCGAGAGGACGGCATCGTCATGGTCGCGACCATCGCCTTCGGCATGGGCATCGACAAGCCCGACGTGCGGTTCGTCGCGCACCTCGACCTGCCGAAGTCGGTCGAGGGCTACTACCAAGAGACCGGTCGAGCGGGGCGCGACGGCCTGCCGTCGACCGCCTGGCTCGCCTACGGGCTGCAGGACGTCATGCAGCAGCGCCGCATGATCGACCAGTCCGAGGGCGACGCCGAGCACCGCCGCAAGCTCGGTGCCCACCTCGACGCGATGCTCGCCCTCTGCGAGACCGTCGAGTGCCGGCGCGTGCAGCTGCTCGGCTACTTCGGCCAGGCGAGCACGCCGTGCCACAACTGCGACACCTGCCTGAACCCGCCGCAGGCCCTCGACGGCACCGTACCGTCGCAGAAGCTGCTGTCGACGATCGTGCGCCTCAAGCGCGAGCGCAACCAGCAGTTCGGTGCCGGGCAGATCATCGACATCCTGCTCGGCCGCACGACGCCGCGCATCACCCAGAACCGCCACGAGCAGCTCTCGACGTTCGGCATCGGCACCGAGCTCAGCGAGATCGAGTGGCGCGGGGTGGTCCGCCAGCTGCTCGCCCAGTCGGTGCTCGCGGTCTCGCCCGACGGCTACGGCACCCTGCTCATCACCGACGCGGCCGCCGAGGTGCTCTCGGGGGCGAAGCAGGTCCGCCTCCGCAAGGAGCCGGAGAAGGCTCCCCGCGTCCGTGGAGCCCGCGGGTCGTCGGGCAGCGGCTCGTCGCGAGGGTCACGCGGCGGCTCGGGGGCTGCCGACCTCGACGCGGCCGACGTGCCGCTGTTCGAGACGCTCCGCCAGTGGCGGGCGGGCATCGCCAAGGCGCAGGGCGTCCCGGCCTACGTCGTCTTCGGCGACGTCACGCTGCGGGGCATCGCGTCGAGCCGTCCGGGCTCGATGGGCGAGCTGGCGGGCATCAGCGGCGTCGGCCAGAAGAAGCTCGACACCTACGGCCAGCAGGTGCTCGACGTCGTCTCGGGGGTGGCCCCCGAGGATGCGGCGGCCCGGGCAGCCGAGTCCGGTGCCGGCACCGGCGCGGTCGGCTCGGGGTCGGGCTCGGCCTCAGCTTCGGGCACTGGCTCGACCCCGTCGTTCCGGGCGGAGACGGGCTCCCGCAGCCGTCCCGCCGCCGCCCCAAGTTCTCGCCCGACGCCGACGACGAGCGCGGCCCCGGCGGCCGGCTCGGAGCCGTTCCCGTTCGACGACGAGCCGCCGTGGGACCCGTACGACGAGTCCGCCCCGCCCGACGACGGCTACTGACGGGCCGCCCAGGCGAACACCGGGCCTGGCTGACGCGAACGGGACGAGGTGACGCGGGGCCCCGCGTCACCGCGTCCCGGTCGCGTCGCACGCGGCACCCGGCTCGCGCGTGAACGGCCGCGGCG